>DASWGO010000229.1:0-10760 GCA_036393695.1 Thermoplasmata archaeon | reverse complement strand
GGACTGCAAAGAAACGATCATCGGCGCAGTCCATGGCGCCGAGCTGTACTCACCCTCGGGTCGACGCCTCGTCATCGACGGGCACCACACGCAGGCGGTCGTGGTCCAGCGGGCGATGTTCGACCGGGCCATCGCGACCGACGCGGTTCGGAAAGGAGCCCACACATTCCTCGGAGCGCAGGCTCAAGCCGCCCAGCGGGAGGACGGTGGCGTCGAGATTTCGATTGACCAGGACGGGGAGCCGCGGAAACTGCACTGCAAACTGCTCGTCGGCTGCGACGGCGTTCGCTCGAACGTGGCGAAGTGGTTCAACATCCTCCGACCGAGGAAAATCCTGCCCGGTTTCGAGGTGGAGATGACCGGCGTCCGAGGAGACCCCGGATTCGTGACGCTGTTCATCGGCAATGAGATCGCGCCGGGCTTCTTCGGATGGATCATTCCGAGCGGCGACACGGCCCGGGTGGGACTGTGCGTCGGCGAAGGGAATGCCTACGCGTACCTGGAAAAAATGCTCACTCGGCCCGAAGTACGACAGTACACGAAGGGCGCGCAGCCGATCCTGTACATCGCGGGCGGCATCCCGCTTGGCTTCCCCCGCCGGACGTACGCTGACAATGTGCTCGTCGTCGGAGACGCAGCGTGTCAGGCGAAGGCGGTATCCGGAGGCGGTATCTTCACGGCCCTCACCTGTTCGAACTTCGCGGCGCAAACCGCGATCGAGGCGTTGGAGTCGAACGACTTCTCCGGCCGGGTGCTCCACCGCTACCATCGAGCGTGGACCAAGTCGATTGGGAAGGAACTTCGTAAGGACCTCGCCATTCATGAGAGCTTCAGCAAGCTCTCGGACGACCAGTTCGAGGAACTGTTCGATATCTTCGACAGCCCGGAGATGCTCCGCCTGATCGAGAAGAAAGGCGACATCGACTTCCCGTCCAAAGTTGGCTGGGCCCTCATCAAGGAGGATCCGAGACTCTTGAAGTATGTCGGGAAAGCCCTCCGGGCGATGATCGCGAAGAATGTCGGAATCTAGAGAGAATCGAGCAGCCGTTGGGCACAGACCACGTATTTGTCGAACCGATCCGTCGAGAAAGTTCTTCGGGTCAGAAGTGCATCACAGGCTCGTTGTTGTCTCCATGGGAGGCTCGAATTGAGCGGTTCAGACCGACCTGGTCGGAGCGAGCGCTCAGACTGAGGCGCCTTCTACGACTATTTCGCATTCTGCTCCCCGCCCTGCTCGCTCTCATGACGGCTATCCTCATCGAGTTTTGGAATAGCGTGCGGCTTCGGACCCTGCTTATCGAGTATCTCGCAATCGCGGTCTATGGATTCATGTACACATTCTTCTGGCTACTTCCCCGACAGCGGGAAATCTTCCTAATCCCGTTTGATGAGTTTGTGGAGCGACGGCGTCTCGCGCCGCGTTCGTCGTTCATGACTCCACGGGGTCTCCTAAGCGCGGGTCTCGGGCTCGCCGGGATAGGGCTGGTATTCGGTGGCTTCTTCTTCGGATTCGCCCTCGCGCTCCGCGGTGGCGACCCTCGGACGACATATTCGTTCGTGGGAGCGGGCCTCGTATTCGATGGAATCGCCAATCTACTGGCGATCCCGGCGTTCAAAAGGGCTGACGCGATCCTGTTTGGCCATTCCTCAACTCAGCGACTGCTCATCGCTGCGATTCTCGCGGTAGTATTGGGCGCGCTTCTGTGGCTCGCCGCGTATGTCTAGGTACCTGAATCGGGTTCACTTATCACACTAGGCCGGGTAGCGCCACGGTTTGGCCATGTCAGAAAGAATGCCACTGCCCCTCTTGGGGCAACAAGACCTCTCGACCCTCGAGTGCATCGGCGAGAATCTGGCGGTTCTCCCCATGCATGAGCACGACCCGTTGCGGGTCGCATCCCTCGATGAAACGAATGAGATCGTCGTGGCCTGCGTGCGCGCTGAAGTCGAACTTCTGCCACTCGCACTTGATGTCGACGGTGACGCCGTACAGATCGATAACGCCTTCTTCAACGAGGCGCCGGCCGTTCGTGCCCTCGACCTGGTACCCCGTCAGGAGGACCGCACTCCGAGGATCTTCCCGGATGACCTCGAGGTACCGTAGGACAGGTCCTCCGTCCAGCATCCCGCTCGTCGTAACGATCACTTCTCCGCGCAAAGCCATCTCGCCCTCCCGCGGATTCCGCACGACGTGGGTTCGATTCATCGCCTTTCGCAGCGCCTTCACGGAGCGGACATACTCCGGGCTCTCGACGTAGATCGAGTTCACCTTCTTCCCCATCCCATCCAGCCAGACTTCGTGCCGGGCCTTGGCGAGCGTCAAGAGGACGTCCTGCGTACGGCCGACCGCGAACGAGGGGACGAGCGCGAGGCCACCGCGGTTCACGACCTGTTCGATCTTTCGCAGGAACGCGTGCTCCGACTTGAGCCGCTCCGGATGTTGTCGGCCTGCGTAGGTGGACTCGATGAAGAGGGTGTCACAATGGACGGGACGGGCCCCCCACACGAGGTCGGTCGTCAGCGTATGCAGGTCCCCTGTGAACAAGGTGGTCTCCGTCCCGTTCACTTCGTACATCGTGGCCCCGGGGATGTGGCCCGCCGGATGAGCGGTGACCTCGAGGTCTCCGATGTCGACGTTGTCGCCGAAGTCAATCGTCCGATATCTCCGGCGAGCGGTCCGCAGGTCTCCCTCATCGAAGGGCGCGTCGAAGCCTTCCGCATCCGCGATCTTCAGGGAGTCGGCCAGGAGGAGGTCCGCGACATCGGCGGTCGGCGGCGTCAGAACAACGTCCACGTCTTGCCGGCGGGTGACCCATGGGATCATCCCGGTGTGGTCCAGATGAGCGTGGCTGATGAACATCCCGTCCACGGGAGGGGCGGGCATCGGGTACTGCGGCGGATCCCGAGGCAGCAGCCCGTAATCGAACAGGAGGGAAGTCGGTCCCTTCTTCAGGATCATCCCGAGGCGGCCGACCTCCGAGGCGCCTCCGAGAAACTGAAAGTCCATCGGTTCCGCCGTCGATGGTCCGGAGGTCTATAAGACCTTCGCGCTGCCCGGCAAGAAGAGTCGCTGGCAGCGGATCGCGCGCGCCATCCGACGGCGGCCGAGGAGGATCATCGCGGCGTCGAGCAGTCGGTCGGACCCGAAGAATCGATCCGCGAAGCGTTTGATCCGGACCCCTTCGGCCAAAGGCCCGCCGACGGCCGTCCTCCAGCGCGTCTCGTACGCGTCGAGCGGCGTGCCGTCGAGGAGATGGTCTGCCGCGGTCAGGCCTGCGAAGCGACCTGCGATCATGGCCACGTTATTCCCGCCGCCGTTCGTCGCCATGACCATGCCGGCGGCGTCGCCGACCAGCATGACGTTGTCCTTCACCGTCCGCGGTGGCGGCCCAAGGACGGGAACGAATCCGCCCGTTGCCTTGCCGGGTTCGAGGCCGCGAGCCGTGACGAACTTGTTGAACAAGTCGCGCAGGTTCCCGCGGAAGCGCTCCCAGGTACCGAGGCCGACGTTCGCGCATCTCGCCTTCGGGATGATCCACGCGTATCCGCCCGGCGCGAGGTTGCCGAAGAACATGTCCGTTGCGTCGCTGAAGTCGCCCTCCGCGGTCGCACTCATCGCGGGCGCCGAGACCGGCCACTCGAGCCCGACCGACTTCGCGACGGTCGATCGTGGGCCGTCGGATCCGACGACGACTTTCCCCTGGAATGTCCCGCGGTTCGTCTCGACCTCGTCCCCTCGTATGCGGACCACGGTCGTCTCTGTCATCAGCTCCGCGCCCTCTTGCACGGCCTGCGCGGCGATCCCTTGGTCCATCTTGTCGCGGCGGACCGTGAAGCCCCGGAACGGGATGTCGTACCGCCGACCGTTCGGGGACCATATCCGGATGACGGGGGTGTCGATTTCGCGGACGCGATAGGGAACCTCCATGAGATCCTCGAGTTCGGTGACGGTCGGGAAGATCGCGCGGACCTCCTCGTTGTGGGCGACATACTCGCCACACTGGACCGGGACGCCGATCTCCTTGCGCTTGTCCACGAGAAGCACCCTCAGGCCGCGACGCGCGGCATACCGAGCCGCCGTGGCACCCGCGGGTCCCGAGCCGACCACGATCACGTCGTAAGGCGAGGGCATCGCGCCGGCCCCTTCACGAGTCGCGCGAGAGGACGTAGTCGACGAGTTGGGCCATGCTCGCTTTCGCGTCGCTCTCCGGAAGCGGGTCGAGGGCCTTTTTCGCGAGCTGGCCGAAGGCGAACGCCTCCGCGCGGGCTTTCTCGATCGCGCCGGAATCCCGGAGGAGCCCGAGCCCCCGCTGGACATCCTCCTCTCGCTTGCGGCGCTTCGCGATGAGCCGGCCAAGGGCCCGGACGTCGATCGAGCTGCCGTCGTTCAGGGCGTGGATTGCGACGAGGGTCACGTTCCCCTCCCGCAAGTCCGTGCCCGTGCGTTTCCCGAGGCGAGCGCCGTCCCCGACGACGTCGAGGATGTCGTCCACGATTTGGAATGCGATGCCGAGGTTCAGGCCATATTCGCCGACGGCCTCGATGTCTTCGAGGCGGGCCCCTGCGATGAGCCCGATGATCTTCGCCCCCGCCATGATCGGCAGCGCCGTCTTCCGGGTGATGATGTCGACGTACTCCTGATGGCTCACGCTCGTGTCGAACGCGTGGCGCTTCTGACGGATTTCTCCCTCGGCAAGGGCGGCGCACGCATCCGCCGTGAGCTCGACGATTTCCGCATCGAACTTCCCTCCAATGCCGAACGCCTTCACGAACAGGAAGTCGCCCGTGATCAGGGCGTTCTGAAGCCCGAACTTCTTGTACGCGGTGAGGCGCCCGCGGCGCATCTCCCCGCCGTCGTTGATGTCGTCGTGAATCAGCGTCGCCGAGTGGATGAGCTCGAGGGCCGCGGCGAGATCGATGGCCTGCGAGACGTCCGTGCCACCCAGGGCCCGGAACGCGAGGAGGGTGACCATCGGTCGGATGCGCTTGCCGCCGGCATCGATCACGTACCGGGCGATGTCATGGAGGAGGGGTTCCTCGGACACGATGCTTCGCCGGATCTTCGCCTCGACGAGGGCCATCTCCTTGGCTACTCCAAAATCCAATGAGGTCGTCATCAAGGCGGTCCCAATCTGTCCTATCGCCCCGACTTATATAACCATTTCCGGCGTATGGTGTGGTGACTTTCGCGAGTGGCAACGGGCTCCAGAGAAACCGGTGCGAACCCGTAGGCTGGGGCGATCGAAACCGTTCACTGCCCGTGGGCCGCTTCCCCGGCGACCTCGATAATCGCCCGGGTCGGAACGGTCCCGTTGCTGGCCACGTGCTTGATCGCCGGCGCGATCGCCTCGAGGAACGTGTGAATCATGTCGTCGCGGTTGCCGATCCAGTCCGCCATCATCACGACGGGCATCATGATTGTCATGAACGGATAAACGAGGTTCTCGTCGTGGATGTCGGTCGTCGCGAGACGGATCGCCTTCGACGTGAGGTCGGCGATTCGGCGCAGGTGACCGTCGTAGTCCTCGATTGTCAGGTGCGGGTTGTAGTTCCGGATCGACGTGAGTTCGCGGAGCTCTTTCTCCCGCATCGCGATCAAGGAGAGGTTAGCGATCCCATTCCGGAGGTCGTGGTGGATGCTCACGACATGGTCCATCAGGATGACCGCGGCGTCGTAGTAATACCACCCGGCCAGGAAGTTCTTCATCCGCCGGATGTCGTACGCCTGGTCGGTGAAGGCCATGTCGATCAGGTTGTGCCGGCTCGCGGCGGAGACGTGCCCGCCGAGCTTCTCCCACCAGTGCATCGTGTCGTCCGGCGCGTAGAAGGCGTCCGTGATCTTCTCCATCCGCGCGATCGAGAAGTTCGGCTCCTTCTCGAACATGGACAGCGCTTGGCCCAGGGCCACCCGCTCGTCCATGATCTCCATCTGGTAGAAGTAGTCGTGACCGTGCGGCGAGTTGTTCCACAGGACGTTGAAGCCTCGCACGATGTTGTTGATCAAGTCGAACAGCGGGATTTGCTCTTGACGCAGCATCGTCACGAGGCGTTTCGTGAAGCTGGTCGAGTCAAAGTCCGGGTCGAGCATCGAGCTGAGGACCATGTGGTGGAGGTCCTTCGCCTCCAGGTAGGAGTAGTTGCCCTTGTCGATCAAATCGTCCAGGATGCCGATGACGCATTCCCGGAAGATCTTCGCCGTCATCGCGCGGTGCAGGTTCTCCGTCGTCATGTGGGGGCTGTACTGCTCCGTCATCATCGTCGCCCCGGCGGCGAACCGCAGGGTCTGGAGGTAGTTCCACACTTCCCCCTGGTCTTCCCAGAACGCACCGGCCGGGATGTTCGGCGGTCGGAGCGGGAGGCCTTCCGGCGGGGCGTTCTCCTTGAGCCGCTTGAGGGTCGCATGGACGCTGGAGATGTGGTCCTTCAACGAGTTCTTGTCGAAACCGAAGTCGTGGAAGTCGAATAGGCCCTCCGCGTACCCGCCGAGGCGGAGCACGGTCCGCGAGAGAAGATCGAGATCCTCGGGGTTGATGCCGAGCGGGGTGGAGGACTGAGAAGGCACGGGACCGAAAGAGATGTCCTCGTAAGCCCATATGAAGAGGGGCCCGTTGATTCTCCGATACGATTATTATTGCTGAGAACACCGTGTCCGCGTCGGCTACGGAATCGCTTCAGATAACAGGCGGGGACCGCTTAAATAGCCTCGAGGGAGGCTAGTGTGTGTCCAGAACGGGTGAGCGTCCCTGGCGGATGCAACAAGCATTGTAACCTACCTGAGCGCGGCGAGTGCGCTCTTTCTCTCGGCCGTGATCATCGTCGCGATCGCGCGTCAGAAGACCGGCCGGCCGTTCCAGAAGCACGTCCTGCTGTTCGCCGTCTCCCTCCTCGTCTGCGCGATCATCTCCAACGTCCTGATCAGCATTTACATCACGGAGCCCGGGCAGGGCTCGGCACCGGCGCTCCAGGCGGGGATCGTCCTGTCGAAACGCGTCCAAGCGACGTTCGACTACCTGTTTGGCATCACAATCGGCGCGTTCATCGTCGTGGCGACGACGGCCGGAATCACGTCGCGCAAGGACTTCTTCCATTACATGACCAACGAATTCCCGAATTCGTACGTGTTCTACGTCTTCATCATGTTCGTGACGATCGTCACGATCCTCGTCTCCCCCGTGCAGGTCGTCCAGGTGAATCCGACGTTCATCTCGTTCGAGCCCTACTTCCTCTTCATCAACGGCTTCGCCGTGGCGACCCTCATCCTGTACGCGCCGTACCGGTTCATCGTGCACATGCGGCGGACGAAACCGGGCGAAGAAGTCCGCCGAGACACCTTCCTCATCATCTTTGGGATCTCCGGCTTCGCGGTCGGCGAACTGCTCTTCGAGATCCTCTTGCCGAACTTCGGGATCGACCTGCGGGCACCCGGTTTCATCGTCGAGATGGCCCTCGTTGGGCTGATCGCCTTCGGGGTCCGTGAGAAGTCGTTCCTGCAGGAGCTGATCGTCCCGGAGGCCGAGGCGCACCTGCTCACGAAGCCGACGTACACGTTGGATCGGGGCCACACGTACGCGGTCCTCGAGCGGGACGCGAGCCAAGCATTCGAGATCTTCAAGGACTTCGTGACGCACGGCACGCAGGGGCTGTGCATCACCCGACGCGCGCCGAAAGCCGTCATGACCGAGTACGGCCTCGAGCGAACGCCGATCCTCTGGCTCAGCCGGGTGGCGACGGAAAAGAATGCGGTGCGGCCGAGTCCCCCGGAGAAAGTCGCCCTCGCGGTGGAACACTTTATCGAAGTAAGCGAGAATCCCGTCGTCTTGCTCGACGGCCTTGAATACCTAGTGTCCCACAACGATTTCGGGTCCGTCCTCGCGCTCGTGCACGACCTGAACGAGTCCGTCGCGATGCGGGAGGCGATCCTCCTCATCCCGTTCGACCCGACCGCCTTCAACGAGCGCGAGATCGCCCTCGTCCGGCGCGAGGTACGTCTCCTCGGCCCGCTGGCAGAGGAATTCGGGCCGGTGGCGAAGGTCTCCCGCTAGGCCGCGACAAACCCTTTTATCGTGCTGCCGAGGTGCTCGCCGCCGTGGACGATCCCGAACTCGCTGCCATCCGGGCCCGAAAGCTGCGGGAACTCATCGCCGCCTCTTCGCCTCACCCCGTCATCGTCTTTTCCGGACCGATTCGGCTCACGGACGCGAACTTCGACTTGGAGATCCAGAATGCGGGTCTCATCCTCGTCGATTTCTGGGCCGAGTGGTGCGGCCCGTGCCACCGGGTCGCGCCGTCCCTCGAGCAGGTTGCGAGCGCTCACGCGGCCACCCTCCGCCTCGGAAAGTTGAACGTCGATGAAAGCCCGCGGACCGCGGAGCGATTCCGAATCACATCGATCCCGACGATGCTCCTCTTCAAGAACGGCCAGCCGGTCGACGGCATCGTCGGCGCGGTCCCACGACCCCAGATCGAGGCGCTCGTCGCGCGGTGGTCGTGAACTCGGCGTACGCGATCCATCGCTCGGGCCGCCGCCCTCGACGAAATCCCCACGTCGGTCGTCACTTCGCCAGAGGTCCGGTGGGCCGGGGCTTGACTTCCTTGAGGTGGGGTTTCAGGTTCTTCACGATCGCCCGGAACGCCTTCGTGGCCTCCGAGTCCGGGTGCTCGAGCACGAAGGGCTTGCCTGTATCGCCCCCGATCACGATCCGAGGATCGAGGGGCACCCGGCCCAGGAACGGCAGCCCGAGCTCCTTCGCGGCGTCCTCGCCGCCGCCGGCCTTGAAAATGTCCGTCTGCTTGCCACAATGCGGGCACACGAAGCCGCTCATGTTCTCGATCACACCGAGGATATCCATCTTGACGGCCTTCGCGAAGGCAATCGACTTGCGTACGTCGAGGAGGGACACTTGCTGGGGCGTCGTGACGACGACCGCGCCGTCCGCGTCGGGGATCTCCTGAGCGACACTGAGAGGCTCGTCGCTAGTCCCCGGCGGCAAATCGATGACCAGGTAATCCAAATCCCCCCACTCGACGTCGGAGAGCATTTGCTTCAGCGCCTTGATCTTCAACGGACCGCGCCAGACGACCGCCGTGTCGCGGTCGATCAGCTGGGCCATCGAGATGACCTTGACGCCGGCAGGCCCGACCGTCGGTTCCATCCCGGTGTCCGTGGCCTTGACCTGCGCGTCCTGGACCCCCATGAGCATCGGGATGTCGGGCCCGGTAACGTCAGCATCGACGAGGCCGACGGAGGCGTTTTCCGCGAGGACGCAAGCGAGGTTTGCGGCAACGCTTGACTTGCCCACGCCACCCTTCCCTGACATGACCACAATCTTGTGTTTGATGCGAGACATGCGCTGCGCCATCTTCATGCGCTCGCGCATCGCTGCCATGATGTGCGGTGGAATCTGAGCGGTCTCGAGTTCCTCGGCCACGATCGTACCTCTAGAGATATCGAAGCAGCATAGGGCGAGTATTAAACGTTGCGGAACCTACGGGGATGCGGCCTGCGTCATCACCGTCGCGAGCGCCTTCACCTGACCCACGAATGCCTCGGGCGATGGATTCTCCGGCAGGTTCGCGTAAAAGTTCGCGAGGGCGCCGACGACTTCTAGACCGGCCTCGCGGTCGAACGCGCGCGCTCGATCCCACAGCGGATCGTCTTTCGAGAGTCGACCGTGGCGGACGAGATTGCCCAGGGCGAACCCGTTCGTTGCCGCGAGGCCGACGTTCTTCCAGCGGTTCCTTCCGCGCATCGTCGTGTTGCCCTCGATCCATGCTGAGAAGAACTCGTACGCGCGGTCGTCGCCGTCCGTCGCGAAGACGAGGAACGCGAGGTCGTCGGCGTAAATGTCTTGGATGTGGTTGAATGCCTGCCCGAACGCGCCCTCCGCGGCCCGCGGGATGCGGACCTCGCGGGACAAAGCGCGAAAGACCTCGGCGCTGTGGGAAGGATGCCCCGACTCCGTACGGAGCATGTGGCCCATTTCGTGGGCGATCAGGCCGTCGAGTACACCGGACTCGACCGCTCGGACGGAGACAAACAGCGTGTGGGCGGAATCCTTCGACTTGGTCGCGCCCATGATTGCCATCGAGACGATTTCGGCGGACACGGGCCAGGAGACAGTATGACCGCGTTCCGCGTACCGCGCGGCCACTTCCTCGAACGTGGCCTTCACGTTGCGGGTGCCACCATGGCCCGAGCGGTCCACGACGGCGGTAAGCACGGCGACACGACACGACGGCCCAGGATAAAGGTTCGGGGTGGACCGGTCCGGAGACGGTTCCGAACCGTCAGGTTTTGGATGATCGAGAGAGCGCCAAGAGTGAAATCCGCGGGAGGGAATGTTACCGGCTTGCGTGTTGCGTGATGCCGTCCGCGAAGAGGCCGACAGCTTCCAATACGCGCCAAGCGATAGTGCTTGCGAGGGGACTTCAGGATTTCCCAAGCTCATCGGATGAAGCCCGTTCGCGCAATTCTGCTATCCCTGGCCGGCGGGCTGGTAGTCCTGGCGAACGGTGTCGCGGGGGTATACATTCCAAAACTCGCCGTGCTCGCACCGGTCGTGTTGGTGTCGGTTGGCCTCATCTCAGGCGCGATGATCTTGGTTGGCGGACTTGGGTTGTGGGTGGCGCCGCGCCGCCACGTGGGGTGGGGGGTCATCGTGGTTCTGTCCTCGGTGCCCAGCCTGTTGATCGGTGGTGGAATGCTGGGAGTTCTGTTTCCGGTCGGGTTCATGCTGAGCTTGGTCGGGGGAATTCTGGCC
>DASWGO010000228.1:0-1633 GCA_036393695.1 Thermoplasmata archaeon | reverse complement strand
AGCCGGACGCTCGACGCGTGGGAGGGATTGGGAGCCTTCGCCGCCTACCCTCGGTCCAAGTGGACCCCTGCGATGAAGGACTGCGTCGAACGGAGTGCGGAGTACTACCTCGAGCACGAACTCCACGTCCAGGGGAAAAGGTACGAGCCGTGGTACCGCTTCCACTGGCCCATCCATTACTACTACGACCTCCTTGTGGGTCTCGACTGTCTGACCGCGCTCGGCTATGGGAAGGACCGTCGGCTCGGGTACGCGCTCGACCTCCTTCGCAAGAAGCAGCGGCCCGACGGACGCTGGAACCTCGACGCAGTCCAACCGGACCTAGCCCCGGCGGCCGCACGGTGGTACGCGGAGCATCCGAACCAGCGTCCGATCCCGCTCGCTTTTGAGACCGCCGGCCTCCCGAGCAAGATGATCACGCTCCGGGCGCTCACGGTCCTCTCGCGGATCGTTGACCGTCGGTAGTCCGACTGTCCACGGGGGTGATCGTTATCGGGTTCGAATCCGGAGGGATGCGTTCCTTTCCCGTTGTGCGCCCGCTTGAGGTAGCGCTTCATCTTGCCTCGAGTGTCGCTGTCCCCTCACGCCGGGCCTCACGGCGCGGCCCTTTCCTCCCGTCTGGTTTGAGCTTCATCCTCTTGCCCGGACGGAACAAGCGGTTTGAAGAACCCCGCCGGTGCTCCGGGACTCAAATGGCGGGTGACCAACACGTCCAAACCAGTTGGTAAGACAACCCGAATCGACATCTTCCTCTGGGTGCTCGTCGCGGCGTTCATCGTCACGAACGACGTCCTTCCGCTCCTCGGACCTTCGACCCTCACCATCTCTGTGATCTTCGTGATAGTAAGCGGAACGCTCCTCATCATCCACGGCACGCTCGGCTACGGGTGGCGGGGGCTCCTCATCTTCTCGGCTCTCGCCCTGGTCATCAGCAACGCCTTGGAGAACCTCAGCATCCTGACCGGCTTCCCGTTCGGCCACTACCACTACAGTTCGACGCTGGGCCCGAAGCTGTTCCTCGTGCCGATTCTGATTGGCCCCACGTATCTCACCGTCGGCTACCTGGCGTGGACGATCGCGGGTATCCTGTTGAACATGCGCAAACCCGGCGACCGGCCCTTCGGGGTTGTGGCCTTGCCCGTGGTGGCCTCGTTTGTCATGGTGCTATGGGACGTCGTCCTCGACCCAGGCAGCTCGACGTACCGCCAGTCGTGGATTTGGGAAAACGGGGGCGGCTACTTCGGGGTGCCCCTGAGCAACTTCCTGGGGTGGTACCTCACGGTGTACCTGTTCTTCCAGGCGTTCACGATCTACCTCTGGAAGACCGGTTCGGTCCCCAACGTGGGCCGGGACCGCAAGTTGCAAGTCGCCGCTGCATACCTTTCCCTGGGATTGGGCTCCGTCGCCCGATTCGCGATAGCGCCCAACCTGGTCGTTGTCGATCAGAGCGGCACCTCGTGGAACGTGCACGACCTCATGGAAACGACGGCGATCATCGGTCTCTTCGTTGTCAGCTTCGTGGGCATCGTCGCCATCTTGAAGGTCTTGACGGAAGGAGCCGCGACTGTCGACAGGGACGTTGTCGAGACGGGATAGACGCATTCGGGCCGACTATGCCTTCGCCGAGATTGAG
>DASWGO010000227.1:0-1685 GCA_036393695.1 Thermoplasmata archaeon | reverse complement strand
GCGAACGTTGGAGCGATCCAGTAGTCCCCGAGGCTTCCGGCGAACATCTGGTCCCGTCCTCCGTAGGCGAACCGCATGTCCGCCGGAACGAAGGCGTAGTAGATCGTCTGCGAGGCACCGAGCGGACCGTTGAACACGTCGTGGAACGTCCACGGCCAGGTCGAGTGATCAAAGACCCGGCGCCGGGAGAACTGGTCCCGCACCTGCCAGGTAAGCACGTCGTTCGAGTATGTCCCGACAAAGGGGTAGATTCCCGGATGAATCGTACCGAACGTGGCGGCGGAAGCCCGCGATGTCGTGTTGTAAAGCCCGACATTGCGTGCCGCGCTGCCGGCTCCTCGAACCAGGAACACCTCGGGATCGGCGAGTGGACCGTCCTTCGTGTAGAACCTTGCGTGGACCGTCGCAATCTCGTCCTGCGAGGTGAACGCGGGCTGGTCGAACCAGGCGCTTCCGAGGGCGAACACCGGGCTCCGGGCGATTACCATGCCGGCCTCCGTCACGAAGGCGTTGTTGTTGATCTTCGCGACGAAGTTGCAGTCGTCGACCGTCACGTTGAACTTCGTGCCCGGCTTCTCGCCCACGTACGCCCGGATCTGGAGCGAGTTGTCCATCCGGTGGGGCAAGGCGCTCAGCGGGACCGTGTACTGACCCAACAGATTCGTCGTGCTCGTCACGTTCAGGATGTACGTCCCTCCGACCTTCGTGTAGTCGAGCCAAGGCTGCTTGAACCCGGTCGGCCAGGGTTGGAGCGGCAACGCGCCGAACGCTTCGAGGACTCCGTTCTGGATCGTCGCATTCCCGGTTGGGTCGCACGCGTCGATGAGCGGGAAGTCTCCGACGGATTCGTAGTCTTCGACGAAGTTCTCGACTCCCCAAGCCATCGAATTGAACGCCTGGCCGGGATTGCTCGTGAAGTTCCCGCCGATCGAACCGATGCCGAACGAATTCAGATCCAAGCCTCCGCCAAGGTACACCGGGGTGCCGTAGTCCGAGCCGTAGTCGTAGTTCCAGGGGAACTCTGCCGGCAGACCGAGCGGTCCGTAGTTGATCTGGAAGATCACCGGTACTCCGGCCGCAGGCAAGCCCAGTTTGTCCGTGACCTGAATCGTCACGTCCGCGGTGTTCGTCGCGTTCGTGGTCGGGTTCAAGGCGGGCATCGCCCGGGTCGAAAGGCCAAGCGTGGCCGCGTAATGCCCGCTGCTGGCGGAGCTGTACAGCAGAATGCCTACCTCATCGTTCACCTGGCTCGCGTCATTTCGAACGACGAAGCGGACCGGTACGGTGGTCACGTTCTGTCCGGCACGCGCGGACGGGGTCGTGCCGATCGTGAACGAGGCGATGCCAGATGAAACGGTCTTGTTCGACCCAGGGCTCGCGGGGGTGACGATCACATTCCACGCGCCATCCGACGGAAGGACCACGTCGACGTCTTTCCCGGAAAGCGCGGTGCCCGCATAGTCCGTGACGTTGACGCTAATCGTCAGCGTGTCCTGTGTCGACAGGCTCGTGTTGAGGGCCATCTTCGTGCTGCTTTGTAGCCTGACAATACGCCAGTCGGGCGCATTGCTGTTCGACACGAAGACGATCATCGAGGCATACTGCGTATCCGAAGCCACCTTGTTCGACACGTTGACGTACGCCTTGATTAGGTCCGCGAAGTGTTGATTCGCGAACGCGCCCGC
>DASWGO010000226.1:0-3516 GCA_036393695.1 Thermoplasmata archaeon | reverse complement strand
TGGCCGAACCCCGACCCTGACTTCGCGCGGGTCGCTTCCATGGTGCTTTCACCTCCTTGGCCGCCACCCTTCGCTGCCGGGTCATAGCCGTATTGGGACAATTTTCGAACTGAGGCTCCCCTCTGATAAGCGTGATGTGGCTCGAAATGACACAATACCTTCAAGCCGATTCGGAGGCGGCCGCCAGGTTCATAGCGACCGTCACGGCAGGAGGCCAGATGACGTTCGTTGTACGAAAGGGGGGAATCCGGGAGCCGGCCCGCTCCGGGATCTGATAATCACTGTCCGGTCGATTCGTCGACGCCTCACGGGTCGTGCGAGTGCTCGTATCCTTCGTACGGTACCGCCAGGTAGGGGAATTTCGGGATGAACGGGAGATCCTCTTTGGTCCCGTCCATGAGCAGCCCGGCGGCGCCGTCCGGCGTGAAGCTGCTGTCGATCAACGGGTACGTGACACCCGCGATCGCGCGCAACTCGACCGCGGTCACGTTGTCGAACACCCGCCGACCGTTCGGGAAGCCGTCCAGGTCGCCCCCGAGGAGGCCGAAGCGCTTCGTGCTGTCCCCGGGCGGATTGATGCCCGAGTCCGTCGCCGGATAGCTCGGCGCGAAGGCGAGGTTCACTCGCAACTCGTCCGCTTGGGTCGGCCCGTTCGAGTTCTGAAATCCCGGGATAATCCCGGAGGGAATCCCCGTCAGGAGGATGGCAATCAGGTCGGCCCGCGAGGCGCCCGTCCCGCTCAGCGCCGCGAGATTCGGGAAGACACCGGGGTACAGGGCGGGCAAGAGGCCTTGCAGCTGCGGGTGCGCGTAGTCGTCGAGGAACTGGGAATCCGCGTCCGGGGTCTGGCTGTTCCAGAGGTCTTTCTCGCCGAGCTCGATCACGACCTCGTTGATCAGCGGCTCGCCGAGCCGGCTCACCTGGACCCACGGCCCGCTCTGCACGATCCGCGCGTTCTTCTCCCGAATCGTCCCTTTGCGCCGGCTCGCCGCGGACCAGACGCCGATCACGGAGCGCCGGTCCGCGGGGTCGGACGGATTGAATCCGTTCCGGGTCAGGTCCGTATTCGGGACTTGGATCGCGATCGTGTGGACGTTGAATCCTTTCGTGCCGTTGACGCCGGGCGCTGCGGGCGTCCGGATCAGGTGCAGGTTCTGGAACGGCCGGAGGGTCCCCAGGTCGAAGATCGAGCCGAGGTCGACGTAGAAGCCTTCGCCCCGTTGGCCTGCGAAGGTCTTCACGCCCCCGCCGAGGCTGCTGACCGCGGCGCCCGCCAGCGTCTCGTAGTTCGGCGTGGAGCGCGGGCCAATCCGGACTGGCGGGGTCGGAAGGTCCGAGCCGAGGACGGCCGAGCTCCCGGTCCTCCGGGGGCCAACGACTTTCGTCACGGAGTACAGCTGCCGGACGTTCCAGTTCGGGTCCGTGAGGGAGCCGATCGGCCCCGTGTTGTAAAGGAAGGTCGCGGGGTTTTGCGTCGTCGTCTTGAATCGGAACTGGTACGTGACGTCCTCGACGCCGTCGCCATTGTTGTCGATCAGGATCTCATACAAGACGTCGTCTCCGAACTGGAAGAAGTTCGGGCCTCCCGCGGGCTCCTCGAGCGGGATGAAGTTCGAGAGGATCGTGACTTTCGAGGTGTCGACAGGGTCGACGAACGCGTACAGGTCCGTGTTGTCGGCGACCGGATCCTTCGAAATCGTCGGCGCCTCGCGATGGGACGACATCGGAGCTCACCTCGCGTACGTCGTGAGTCGGTTCACGAGCCCGGGATCTCTCGTCACGATCTCTTGCGTGCCCCACATGACGACGACGGTCCCCTGGGCTGCGTCCTTCACGTACGCCATGACCGGGGTGTTCACATCACCCGGCGGAACGGCCCCCTGGACGTTCTCCGTCACCTTCAGGATCGTCGGCGCCGCTGCCATCGCGCCAACGGCCGCCGCTCCCACCGCCGTCTTCTGCAGAAAACTCCGCCTGGACATCTTCGATTTCTTCTCATCGGCCATTCGATTCCCCTCCGTCCGCGTGCGAGAGCGGAACTCCCGCCCATTCTCCAGGCCGCCGGACCGTATCGAAGGATATTTCGACGTGTGTAACATCGCGTGTTACAATCGCCCTTCGTTCTCAACCAATGGGCCTACCGCTCGAGCAGGGCCGAGGGCAGCAATCGCGCCCCACCGGGAGGCCTCACAGGGGCTGGCCGCACTTGCTGCAGTACTCCGCGTCTTCCGTCTCGAGGTATCCGCAATTGCGGCACTTCACGCGCACGAGGGTGCTGCCGACGCCCGGAGCTCCGAATCCTGCCTCTCGAATGCCGGCCCCAAACGCCGTCGCCGCGGTCTGAATCGCCGGCGATGCTTCCGTCGCGACGTAGCTGCCGAGGGGCCGCACGAGGCCCAGACGCAGCGCGAAGCCCCCGATGCCGATCATAAGGATGCCCAGTGCGCCGATCAGGAACGACAGGAAGAACGAGCCGAACATCGAGCCCGTGCTCCCGAACGGATTCGCCATGAAATTGTTGAACGCCAAGAAGATCGGGATGAAGGACAAGAGAAAGAGAAGAAATCCCACGATCAGGAATGCGATCCCGAGTTGCCGCAGCCGCGGACCTGACAGTCCAAAGAGTGTCGCACCCCCGGGCATCGCCGCACTGTGTCCGCCGACCATCCTCGCCCCCGCCTTCGATGGACAACCGCAAGATGAAGCTTTGCGAGGAAAATCTCATGGAAATGTCGGGGCGGGGATTCGAACCCCGGACCTCCGGATGTCCCAGGAGCGCCGCGGTCAGGCTACGGCAGAACCCTATGAGTCCGACGCTCCACCAGGCTGAGCCACCCCGACGCGGCCGACCATGAACCGGGCTGTAATAAAGGATGCGACGCACCGCGTTCGACGCGTTCCGGAGCAGGTTAGACCGCGGGTCCCGCACCCTTCCCGAGCAGATGCTCTCGCGCGAGTCCCAAAGGAGGCGCCCCGAGGCCGAGGAGCGAGTCGTGGAACTCACGCAGGCTCACGTGCTTGTTTTGGGCGAGCCAGTCCGCTCGTAGCTTCTTGATCATCAGCTTGCCGAGCGTGTAGTTCAGGTATCCCGGATCCCACGTGCCGCGCTTCGCCTCGCGTTCCGCGGGCAACCGGTCGAGATAGGCGTTCTCCATGAAGAACCGCGTCGCGTCCTCCCACGACCATTCCGCCGTGTGCATCATAATCGATGAGATGTACCGGCAGTTGCGCAGGAGGGCGTCCTGCAACTGGGCGAGTTTGAGTCGGAGGTCGCCGAATCCTCGCTCGACCATCATCTCCTCGCAGTAGTGCGCCCAGCCCTCCGTGAACGCGTACGAGAAGTAACTCTTGAGGACCGGGTCGCGAAGGCGGTTATGGTGGAGCAAGTGGACATAGTGTCCGGGATAACATTCGTGGACCGAGATGTTCCGGAGCATCGTGTAATTCAAGTGGCGCAGCCATTCCTCCTGTTTTTCCGCCGGCCACGATTCCTCGACGGGTGTGACATAGTAGAAG
>DASWGO010000225.1:0-3004 GCA_036393695.1 Thermoplasmata archaeon | reverse complement strand
CGCCGTTCGGCCTTCGCCAGGTTCACGAGGTACTCCGCATCCGACATCGCACCGGCGATCGCCACCGCGGTCGCGCCATCGAGGGAGAAAATCTTCTGGACCACCTTGGATCCGACGAAGAACCCCTTCGAGGCACGCTTGTCCGCCGCGAGGACGACGCCGTCCTTGCTTCGTATGCCCACCGTTGTGGTCATCTTGAACCTCGGACCTCTATGTGGGCGGTCGGGTAAGTTGATTCAAGTTGAGGAGACCAGGTCACACGATGGACAGCACGGTTGCTCGAGCCGACAGGCTTTCGAACTCGTCTGGGGGCGGCAGGTCCCGGCTCAATGCTTCCTCGACCGAAGCGTCCAGGCGACCAGCAAGAGCGCGCCGAAGATCCCCGCGGGGACCGCCACGAGGAATCCCAACGTGTTGGCGTCCGTCCCCGCCGGTCCCGCGCCGGTCGGTTCCGAAATCGAGTGAACTTGGACTTGGTATTCGCCGCTCGACGGATCCCGGACTTCGTTCCCCCAGCGGTCGTTCGCAAGAACGTGGTAGAGAACGGTCCCGGGACGATATTGCGGAGGGATGTCGGCCCGATACACGTCGCCCCCTTGGGGTCGCATCGGCACCGCATCAAAGCGGTCCAGGCCGATGCCTTGCAACCAGAGGGCGACGTACGTGACCCCGCTCGGATCCGTAATCACGGCCGAAACCGTGATCGACTCGCCGACGTAGCCGTCGGTCGCGAGGACTTGCACGACGGTCGGAGGGGAGGCGTCAAACACCGGCTGCATCAGAGGATATCGGTCCTGGGCGGACCCGTTGATCAGGTAGGGCGTATCCCCGAAACCGTCTGGACCCGGGCAGAGATTTTGGGCGGGCCCGCTGCACTGATCCACTCCGGTATAGTCGGACCAATGGTTTCCTCCGCGGGGATACGCGGCGTGCCACGCATTCATGCCGGGCTGCGTGTCATTCGCCTGAAATTCGTTCGAAAGGAAGTCATTATGGTCCACCTGGAAACGAAGTGAAGAGGCCAGAGACAAACCGCTTCCGTGACCCGGTATCGCGTGACCGTTGCCGGAGAACCGGTTCCGCACGATCGAACCGTCGGTCGCTCCTTCGAAGGAGGCCCCAACCCAGCCGTTCGACGAAATGTCGTTGTCGGCGAGGGAGAGGTTGGAGGACGAAGCGACGACGAGCAGCCCGTACGTCCCACTCCAGGTGATGGTATTGTTGTCGATGATCGTGTGGTTCGCTCCGTCGAGCAAGATTCCTCGGCCCGTGTACGAAATATCGTTCCCCTCGATCCGGACGGCGTCTCCAGCGTAGGCGTTGATGCCCTCTTCCTTTCCGATGCGATTCCCCTTGATCGTGATGAGGGATGACGAATGGAGCGCCACTCCTATCTGGCCATCAACGGCGCTGTCTTGGACCGTGATGTTCGAGGACCACCAAATGTACACGCCGGCCTTGCCGCGGGTCGAAACGTTCTGGACGGTCGCGTTCGATGCAAAGTCAAAATAGATGCCCCAGTAATTGGGGAAATTCGCCTCGATCGTGAGGTTTCGAATCACGAGATGGGCGCGAGTCTGTCGGATGGTGATGCCGTTGGATGACGTCGCATCGATGAGCCAACCCTCGATGACATACGGGTCGGCGGCACCTCCCGTGCCGGTGGTAACTCCATTCGGCGCGGTGAAATTGTCGTCTCCATCAATTACGATGGGCGCATGAGGGGTCAGAATCGCGGGCGTGACCGGCGTAGAGGCGATGCTGGGAGAGCCGAGGACGATCAGGACGATCAGGGCCCAAAGCGGAGCCCAGGATACCATCGCGACCTCGCGGCGTAGCGTCCCCTTCCTCGCCGTCATCCCCCAATTCGTCATGGGTCCAGGCGGTATTTCACGATTCCCTCCGATCGGCCTGCCAATTGCGATCACATGATCGCTGTGTGCCTGCGGGTTTCATCCTCCTCGTTCCAGGAGTCTTCGCAGGCGTATCAAGAGTCGTTCCCTCGCGTCGGGGACGAACAGGAAATAGAGGAGGGCCATCCGAAAGAGGCTCGTCGTTTTCATGCCCCCGACTGCAGAACCGAGCCTAGTTCGGGAAAACAATCGAAGAACAGATCGTGAGCGAGCGCTTCAGGGCCGACGGTTTTCATGGTCGTCGAGAGCGATTTCATTTCCGGCTCCGACATCGTCCAAGGTCTGTCTTTCCGAGGCATGGCAATCCCCGGATTTCACAACGAGGTGCGCACCTTAAAGCTACGAGCGGCTCGAAGACGCAAAACACAGTTACGTGCCAAGAAGCAAGTCGTATTTTGCGTAAATGGCCACGGGGCCGGCCGACTCACGCGCTGATTCCGCGATCCGGCTTCGAGGAGATCTCTCGCGACACGTGGTGGAACAGCTCGTAGCCGAGCCGCGTCGCCTCGTCGAATCGGCTTGGGGAGTCCACCTTCGCGGTCATCGTGAGCTGACCCGGCCGCACGAGGATTTCGATTCCGATCGTGTCGTCCTCGAGCGCCCAGCCCAGCCGAAGGCCGTCGTCCGACTCCGAGAACCCGTACCACCGCAACGGGCCGATCCACGTGCCGCGCAGCGCGCCGACGAGCCCCCGCAGGTCGACATGAGCCGGGAGCGAGGTCTGGAGGATCGTCGCGTTCGGCCCGGCGGGCTTCAGAGAGCTTGGACTCAAGAAGCCAAGGGCTCGCCGCGAGACGCGATACCCGAGGTCCGTCCGCTCCACGAGCTCGCTGTCGGCGAGGCGATGGAGCGCGCGGGAGAGCTGCTCCGGATGGATGCCGAGGCGTCGCCGCAATCCTTGAAAGGCGACCTGAGAATCCGGATCATGGGACAGGAACTCGAGCACCTCACGGTCGTGGTCGCGCAGGTCGTCGAGAGCCTCGCGCGCCGACGGGTCCACGGAGGTCGGTACCATGGTGAGCGCACACACGGCGGCGGTTTGCCTTAAGGCTGAGGGTCACGCGTCGCGCGATTGAGAATGATCGGCGTAG
>DASWGO010000224.1:0-8360 GCA_036393695.1 Thermoplasmata archaeon | reverse complement strand
ACCGTTCGCCGCCAGGAAATTCCCCGGAATAAGCGTATTGTTGAAGAGGACGAGCGTGTAGGCGACGAAAGGTCCCGTCGACTCCAGCGAAGCGTCGCCTCTCCCGCCGGCGCGAGTCCGAAGTGGAATCCCCGCTCCCGTCCGAGCGACGGAAACCCGCGGAGACGGACCCGTTACGGCGACCACCGCCGCCAACGTGCCGATTACGATCAGTCCCACGCCGACGAACGCCAGCAGGCGCTTTGCGGCCATCGCCCCTCAACCCCCCCGAATCGATAAAGGAAAGAGACACCCGGATCGATGCGTTCAGGGATAAAGTTATCATCGTGCAACAACCGACATCGGCGCAGCTCCCAGGGCGGGATTTGGTTAGGGGCATTTGCGGGAGATCTCAAAAAAAAGTCGTACGCCACTGAATAGGATGCTCCCGACGGGGAGTAGACGTGTGGACGGTCAACCCCAGGCTCCTCCATCACGAACATAACTAAGGCAGACCGGAGGCCTAGCCGGTGCCTGACTTCCTCCGATTCGAGATCTGGCCTCCCGCCAATGGAGGACCAGAGGGGCCCCGGGGGTTGCAGCTCTCGTTGAACGCGATCCAAGAGAAGGCCCCTGCTGGGCAGCCGATCATCGGATGGCCCCGGGGGCGCTTGCGGCGTTAGGACGACACAATCAGGACGCTGTCCGTCCCCTGAATATTCTGCTCGCCGAAGGTCTGGCCGGTCAGCGTGGCCATCGTGGCCGCTGGCGTGAGCTGAAGGCTCGACGTCGGCACTTGGAGGACTAAGTCCGGGGTGCCGTCGCCGTTCACGTCTTGGATCGAGGCCAGCGGCTGGCCGGCCTTAAGGGCCACGGGAGCCCCGGCCAGCTTCACGGTCGCGGGGTTCACGGTGGTCGCGTCGAAGGTGGCCGTGGAGAGGATCGCCACGGGGGTCAAGCCCTTTGAGCCTAGGTTGATCGCGTTGGGGACGCTTCCGGGCTTGATGTCGATGGAGACGGTCGTGACCGGATTAGGAATGAATAGCGGGCCGAGCGGAGGCGGTATGCAGCTACCGTCTGCGTTCGTCACCTTGATCACGCTATCCGTTTGGGTCGCATACAGGCAACCGTCCTGGCCCACGGTGGCGAAGTCTCCGCGGCTGCCGCCAGTAATGACGTTGGTGAGCGTCGGGGGAGTGGTGGAAAGGTCAACCTTGGTGATGATCCCGTCGTTGCGGTTGCCGTAGAGGAACTGCGTGTTCGGGTTGGCCGAAACGGCCATGCCATCGATGAACGGAACGCTGACAACGAAAGTCGCAGCACCGGGGGTCGCGGAATCCGTCCCGGCTATTTTCCATACTCCTCCCGACGCGGCGTAGAGTGTGCCGTCAGGGCCGAACGCGAGCCCATCTGCATCCACCGAGGCGTATACTGCAACCGTTCCGGGCCCGCTCGCAAAGTTGGAGATTCGATAAATTACACCTCCGCATCCACACGACTGGGAGACGAACAGGTCTCCGCTCAGGGGGTCTGTCGCGAGGCCAGTAGCAGAGCCTATCGAGGCTATTGTCCGGATAACCGTTCCAGTGGTGGGATCAAGCTCCACTACGTCACCGGCACTCCGACGGGCAAGATAGAGGTGTCCATCCTTGGTGAAAGCTAGGCCAAGGAGAAGGCCGGGGATCGGTGCAGCGTTAACCTGTGTGGAAGGGGAAGCAACGCCACCTGCGCTCCCGAATTTGTAGAGGAACCCAGTTGCAGTGTTCCCGACGAATAGGTTACCTGACGCGTCAAATGCAAGGCCGATTGGGCCAATTGCTCCGGAGCTGACAAACCCGGTGGCAAAAGGGGTTACGGCGAAGCCGGGGGCGGCGACCTGTGCCCTCACCACGGGCAGGGCCGTCGCCCATCCCATCAGCAAGATGAGCACCAGCATTCCGACGGCCGTTCCTCGCCCCAACCCTACCCTCCTCTCAGCCCCTTTGCGGAGCAACGCCGAACCATAGGAGGAAGCTCGACGTCCTCGTGCGGGAATCAAGCCTTCGAGAAACGCCGCCCTCAGATCTTGGAGTTCTTCGAGAGCCTCCTCGCATCGGTCGCCCTCGACGAGTGACCGCGCACGTCTGACTCGACGCGCGAGCTCTCCGGACCGCATCCGGTTCGCTCCAGAGGCGTGCAGCCCGACTTTGAGTTCCATCGCATTCCGGCGAATCTCCTCGTAGATTCGGAGGTGATTCGTCGCCAAATCCGTCCCTTCATCGATGTCGAGGGTCGGTCTCGCTCGACCCGGATGCTTTGAGGCCCTCGGCTCTCCCGCGAAAAACGGCATGCTCCTCCCCGGGGGGGGTCCAGCATCCTGTGGCAATTTAATGGTTTCCGGCGGGCGGCACCCTGTCTTGTAACCTACCGCTGCTCTGCTTTCGACGCAGATATCAAGTCGGTGCTCCCTTCTCCTCAAGGTCCAGAAACCCGGTTGTCGTTATCAGTACGAACGTTGAGCGTGTTAAGAAATAGCATGCTCCCGACGGGGAACGAATGTGCACACGATCAACCCCAGGCTCCTCCCTGTCCGATATACCGAAGAACCTAAGCGGGTTTCTTCCGCTGGACCAGCTCAATCCAAATCCCGTCCGGGTCCGTTACGAAGGCCTCACGCCAGCCTATGTTGCCCCCGATAGTTCCCGGCCGCACGACGACTTCGACACCCTTCTCCTCCAATCTCTCGACTGCGTCTTGGAGGTCCTCGACTTCGAAGCCAAGATGGTCCAGCTCTTCGCCATTCACGTATGCGGTCCCGAACCGGCTGCCCTCTTCGTACCAGTTCAGTTCCAAGAGTTGGGACGAACCCGGACTGCGAAGGGTGACGGCCTTACCACGGGTCGGCTCGTAGCTTTCAAGATGGTCCACGACTTCCATGCCGAGAATCTGGGTGTAGAACCTCAAGGAGCGCTCGATATCCCGGACCCGGAGCCCTGTATACAACAGGCGGAACGCCATGCAAACGGGAGCCGCGAACCCGACTAAATAACATGGGTCTGATCTGTTTTCCGCGCGCGGCTGACGGGGCGAGACACCGGCGGGACGATCAAATCGACCTTCGACTGGGATTCACTTAGGTGGACGAGTGCTCCCGACGGGGAGTAGGCGAGCACACGGGCAACCCCAGGCTCCTCCATGACGGGTATACCTAAATGGCGCTGCGTTACGTGTGGACTTCAAGCGGATGCTCAGCGGGAGGGGAACGCATCCCGACCGGGGCACTACTCGCGCCTCGATCCCGAGCCCTGGGAGTTCTGTCGGCCCTACTGCAAGAGAGGACAGAAGACACTAGGGTCGCCGTTGGGCCCGAAATCGTGAGAACCGGCTTCAAAGATTACGTTCCCGGCAGCATCGATGATCAGCAGGCCGGTATCTTGGATGACGATGCCCTCACCCTGAAGTTTCACAGTAACGGGCGCCCCTGCCACGCGTGTCGTCCCATCGGTCAAGTCGATCGCGAAGTTCAGGATGCCCGCATATGAAACTGACTTTCCCGTCACCGAATTCAAGAAGTCGTTATGCTCAATAAAGTGGAGCATCAATTCCACAGGGACACCGTTTTTGTCGAAGAAAGTGGCCACTGTCAAGTCCGTTACCACGTGACGTATGACATCAAAACCACTGCACGCAGCAAACGGGAATGTTTCGTCGAAGGAGAACGTCTCGATCACCGGCGGCTGGATGCTCGCTCGGGCCGGAGTCGCTATGAGCGCGAACAAGGCGACCGCAACACCGAGACCCACCAACCAACGTCGAGCATGCATTTACCCCACCACCTTACCGGGAGTCCCCTCGCATCCGCATCGCTTGCTAAGATATAACATGGTTTCGCCAACCCGGTGACAGGAGCATGCGCGTGTTAAGAAATAGCATGCTCCCGACGGGATTTGAACCCGTGTCAGAAGCTCGAGAGGCTTCTATCCTTGGCCACTAGACTACGGGAGCGCGAGGTCGCGCTAAGGGTGGGAGCGACATAAACGTTGCGAGGTCCATCCTGCAGAAGGCGGGGACCGAAGGTTTTTCCCGGCCGCGGGACGTTCCAGCCGCGTGAAGGTCGCCCTCGCGCAGCTCGATCCGGCCGTCGGCGATAAGGCGAAGAATCTGAAGAAACTCGAGAGGGCCGTCGCCGGGGCAAAGGCTGACCTCCTCCTCGCCGGGGAATTGTTCCTCACGGGATACATGGCCCGCGACGCCTTCGCGCATCTCGCCGAACCCCTCGACGGGCCATCCGTTCGAGCCGTCCAAGCGATTGCCGCGGAACACGGAACCCACGTCCTGTTCGGGATGCCGGAGCGGGAGGCGGGCACGCAGAGACTCTTCAACGCCGCGGTCCTCGTCGCCCCGGACGGAAAGGTCGCTGCCTACCGGAAAGTCTACCCCGCGAACTTCGGGCCGTTTGAGGAGGGCCTCTACTTCGCGCGCGGGGAGGACCTCACGATCGTTGACACGAAGATTGGGCGGATCGCTCTCCTGATCTGTTACGACTCCTTCTTCCCGGAACTCGCGAAGGCGTACGCGATGGAAGGCGCTCAGCTGCTCGCCATCATCAGCGCTTCGCCGGCGACCTCGAAGCCGTTCTTCGACAAGATCCTCCCGGCTCGGGCGATCGAGAACGCGATGCCCCTCCTGTACGCCAACCTGGTCGGCACGGAACTGAACATCGTGTTCCAGGGTGGCACCCAAGCAATCGGACCCCGCGGAGAAAACCTCGGTCGAGCCGAAGATTTCGTCGAGTCGACCATCCTCGCCGACGTCGACCTGCGGGACGTCCCGACCGCGCGGACGTTCCGGCCGACGCTCCGCGACACGCGGAAAGAGTTCTGGGAACCGGTCGCTCCGACGATCCCGGTGCGCCGTGCCTGAGTCAGGAATCCGACCGACTCGGTCACGGGGCCCTAGGGGTTTCGGGCCTTCGGTGCGACCCATTCGGTGAGGACGGAGGGCAACGCCTTCCGGGTCTCGATCCCGGCCCTCGCGCACCACGCCTGCAGGGTCGGCAGGACTTGTGGTTCGATTACGAGCCGGTAGACGCAGACCGCGCCGAACACGGCGGGAGAAAGACGCACGGCCCAGAGGCCAAGGAGGAACAGCGCCGATTCGTACGAATATCCGGACGTGTGCAAGAGCGTTACGAAACCGGCGAGGATCGCGACGGCGCCGACGGGCCCGAGGGTCCGCTCGAGCCACTCCGCGGGCCGAATGACCTCGCCGCGTGCGGCATTGACGAGTCGCAGGTCGAGCGCGTCCAGCAGCCACGCACCGGGGAGCAGGGAGGTCAACAGACCGGCCAAGAGGAGAATCGGGAACGCCACGAGGCCGACCACGAGCTGACGAAGGTCGGAGATCCCCTGGAGGAACAGAATCTCGGCCATCACGAGGACATCGACCGCGAAGGCGCCGATGGACATCAGGAGGGTGTCCCGCAGCCGGATTGGCTCCGAACCCGGGAGGCACACATAGACACCGCCCTTGCCGAAGAGCTTTCGGTGCGCTTCGAACGCCCCTCGAGCGAGCGCTCGGGAGAAAGCTGGGATGAGCCACAAGGCCACCGGGACCAGAGCGACCGCGAGGAAGTATGCGGGCGTCTCTCGTATCCCGACGCGTCGGCCCAATAGCGGGAGGAGACCGTAGTGAAGGAGGAGAGCGACCGCGAGGACGGCGGCGAATCCGAGGACGTGCGACCGGGCCGCGCGGTCCATGGGCGGCTAGCAAGCGGGAAGACCATTTGGTCCTTCCGGGCCGGAAGCGCTATGGCGGTGCAGATCGGCGAAAGTGGTCCTCGATCGTTCGGGCGAGGGCCTCCCCCATTGCTCGATACCCGGCGACGTCCGGATGGAGCCCATCCGGAGTTCCCCGCAGCCGGTTCGAGTCCGCCGGATCTGCGACGGCGGCGTGGGTATCACAAAACAGGATCCCCAGGACTTTCGTCAGGTTCTCGATCCAACCGTTGAGACTGAGGATGTCTCCGGACGCGCGAGCCGTTGCGCTATTGTACGGGAGGACCGTGGCCGCGACCGGCACAATCCCGGCGTCGAGGATGTCCGCATACATCGCCGCGAGGTGACGCTCGACCGTCTCCGGGCTCCCGCCTCCGAAGATGTCGTTCACGCCCGCGAGGATGATCGCGTATGCCGGACGCATTTGGAGGACGTCTCGCGAAAGCCGGGCGCGAATTTCCTGCGAGGTCTCCCCGTTGATCCCACGGTTCAAGACGGTCCACTCGGGATGGATTCGCGCCATCCAAAACGCGTATTGGCTCTCCGGATTCCCGCTTCCGTGGGGCGGCGCCTCGAGCGGAGAGCGAAAGCCGGGAGTGCCCGCGGTCGTGGAGTCGCCCAGGCCGACGATCGTCAAGGGACGTGGCGCCATGGACAGGCCCCGAATTCGCGGCGAACATGTTAACCATCGCATCCATCAATAACTTTGCCGCGCGACCCGAGTGGTCCCGCCAAGTGATCTGAAGGTACTGCCGCGACGGGGGTTGCTCGAACTTTATCCGAGCACATCTCCTTCGACCCGTGATGGTCCGCGCCGTGAAGCCCACCCGCAAGCGAGACGGTCGGCTCGGCCCGCCTCAAGGGTATCCGAAGGATCCAGAGAAATACGCCGATCCGGCGAACTGGAAGTATCCGGTGCACACGCCGTTTCATGCTCGGGCCGCGCGACGGTACTTCAACGAGCCTCGGAACCGCGCGAAGTACACGCCGGAGGAGCAGGCGTACATCGACAAGAAGATCAACGAGGCGCTCGACCGCTTTGGCGTCGCGGTGAAGATCAAAGGCGGCCAAATGGAGGACGAGGCGGGCACGATCCAGGCGGACGTGCCGATGAACAAGGACATCGACAAGATGACCTCCGAAGAACTTTTGCAGGTCTTCCTGGGGACAAACCGCCTGGCGTCTGCGAAGGCCATCGATCCGTCCGTCCTCTCAGTGGACAAGGAGACGGACACGCTCCTGGCAGGGCGAGTCAAAGAATACTCGGTGCGAATCGACCGGCAGGAGAAACGAGTCGAGCACGACTGCGTCGACTTCAAGACGAACCGCGCGACCGCTCGGCTCATGTGCAAGCACCTCGGCGCATTCCTCATGCAAGTCGACCGCGGGAAGGCGACCCACCTCTTGCGCGACCTGTTGCGGGAACGGGACCACTGGACATTCGAGTGACGTCTCAGGAGGCGTCGTCCCCGCCAAAGTGTATGGCGTTTTCCGACCATCCCCTCCGGGGGGGTCGAGGTGGTGGCGGTAGGGCTCGTGCGTTGGCGCGTCTTCGAGGTCTGTGGCGTTCTCGCGGTCATCGGGTTGATGGCGCTGGGGTCTCCCGCTTCCGCCATCACATGGGGGACGATTGACACGACCCATCCGAACGTCGGCGCGATCCTCGTCGTTCGACCGGACGGAAGCGTGGGAGAGTTCTGTTCCGGCACCCTCGTCTCCGCACGCGTCTTTCTGACCGCGGGCCAGTGCACCGACGCGCTCACGGCGTTCGGGATTCCGGCGAGTCGGCTCCGGATCAGCTTCGCGCCGAACCTATTCGCGGAGGGCGCGGTGCGTCTCGCGGTGAGCGGATACCAGAGCCATCCCGATTACAACTGGGGCCCCACGTCGAATCCGCACGACCTCGGCGTGATCATCCTCGAGAATGGGGTGGAGGGCGTCACCTTCGGCGTGCCGGCGTCCGTGGACTATCTCGACGGCCTCGCGGCGGCGGGCGATCTCCAGAGCGCGACCTTCATCAACGTCGGCTATGGACTCAACCAAGATTTCGTGCTCACCGGAGACCGTGAGATCTCGACGTCGAGCTTCCGGAACCTGCACGATGCGTGGCTCTATATGTCGCAGAACATCCATCATGGAGACGGCGGCACGTGCTTCGGGGACTCCGGCGGGCCGACGTTCTTCGTCGATCCTTCGTCCCACATCGAGTACATCGTCGCGGTGACGAGCTGGGGAGACAGCGTGTGCAAGTCGACGAACAACAATTACCGCGTGGACCTGGAGACCTCTCGGTCGTTCATCGACGACGTGATCGCGCTGAACCCGTAGCCGATCAACGGTTGCCTATAACCGGCTGAAGTCCGCCTCGCGGTCTTTCTTCCTCGCTTCGCGCTCCTCCGCCTTCGGGAGCGGGGCGTCACATCCGGGGCACGTGCCTCCGGCGTCCACGCAGGCCTTGCACAGCCACGTTCCGCATGCATGCCGCTCGACGCCGGGGGCGTGATGCGGTGCGCACTTCGCCGGCGGGCCGTCGTCCGCGGTCTTTGCGATGGACTTCGGCGGTGCCGGCCTCTTCGTTATCGCGGCCGGCTCCTCCTCGACTTCGACTTCCGCTTCTGGCGTCAC
>DASWGO010000223.1:0-2611 GCA_036393695.1 Thermoplasmata archaeon | reverse complement strand
AACCGTGGCGAGCGCTCCGAAGGGGACGTTGCATCCGCCGCCAACGCGGGCGCCGAGGGCCCGCTCCGCCTCGGTCGTGCGGCGGGCACTCGGGTCGTCAATCGCGGACAACAGGTCGAGAACCGGACGGTCGCCCTTTCGCGCCTCCAGGGCGAGCGCGCCCTGACCGGGGGCGGGGGTCATCACGTCCGGCGACAGCGGGTGAGCGAACCGGTCATCGATGTGGAGTCGGCGCATGCCCGCGGCCGCGACGACCACGGCGTCGAAGTCGTTCGAGTCGAGTCGGCGCAGACGGGTATTCACGTTCCCGTGGAGATCGATGACCTCGAGGCCGGGCCGTTGCGACAAGAGCTGCGCGCGCCGACGGAGGCTGCTCGTGCCGACGCGGACGCCCGGACCCAAGTCGTCGAGAGTCATCAGGCGTCGGCCGACGAGGGCATCTCTCGGATCCTCCCTCGGCGGAATCGCCGCGATGACGAGTCCGGTCGCGGTTTCGGTCGGCAAGTCCTTCAGGCTGTGGACCGCGAAGTCGATGCGCTCCTCCAGGAGAGCGTCCTCGATGCGTTTCGTGAAGGCCCGCTTGCCGTCGAGGGCCGTTCCCAGGTCCTCTCGATATCCTTCGTCCCCATGGGTCCGGATCACGACGGTCTCCGTCCGGAGGCCGGGCCGGATCGTCCGGAGTCGTACCACCACTTCGTCCGCCTGGGCGAGCGCGAGCGGGCTCCCCCGAGTGCCGGCTCGCAAGGACGGAGTCATCCAGGACCTCGTTGGAGGCTCTCGACAATCTGCCGGACGATTTCCGTGCGTGTCCCCTCGGGGAGGGAGCGTAGGCGTTCGGTGGGACCGTGGAGGAACCGGTTCACCAAACGAGTCGCGAGCTTGTCCACGACGGCGCGATCTCCCTCGGAGAGATCCGGGAGTCGGGCCAACGTCGCCTCCACCTCGTGCCGCCGGACCGCTTCCGCCTTGCGTCTGAGGACGGCAATGTCCACCGACGCGGCCGGGCGCAACGATTCGATCATGCGTTCCGCCTCCCCCCGGATTCGGTGCTCGACCCGGGCCTGGGCGCTCGGTGACGGAGGCCGCTGACCCCAGGGCGCGAGTCCATCCAAATCCACCACGTGAACGCCCGCGAGGGTGCGACAGCTCGGATCGACGTTCCGGGGAAACCCAAGGTCGATGAGCCAGATCGGGCGACCCTCGCGTCGACGGATTGCGGCGCGGAGCATCTGCGGGGTGATGAGCGGGTGTCGGACCGCGGTCGCGGCGAGGACGATATCGGCTTCGGTGAGAACCTTCCGAAGATCCGCCAGCGGGACGGCCTTCCCGCCAAGGGCTTCTGCCAGCTCGCGGGCCCGCGCGAAATTCCGATTCAGGATGCGGATCTCGGCGCGCGGCCGGAGACTCTTCGCCGCGATGCGTGCCATCTTCCCTGTCCCAATCAGTGCGACGATTCGATTCTCGACCGGAACGACGGCCTCGAGGAATCGAACGGCGGCGTGACTCGCGGACGCGTCGGCGACAGGTGCGCCCGCGAGCCTCCGGATCCGGGAAGCGCTCCGGGCGGCGTGAAGGAATAAATCGGCCAGGGGCCCGCGTGCCGAGGCCCGGGCTGGTCGCTGTCGTGGGGCGTTCCGGACCTGCGCGGCCACCTGCTCTTCGCCTTCGGCAAGCGAGTCCAGACCGCTGGCGACGCGCAGAAGATGCGCCGCGGCATCGCGGTCTTCGAGGACGTACAATAGATGCTCGTCCTCGGAAACGCCGAGGGCTCTCAGAACGGCTTCGCAAACCCGTCGAGGGGCCTCCGTGAGCGTGTATACTTCGACTCGGTTGCACGTCGTCAGCAGGACGAGGTCGGACCAGGGACTGGTGCGTCCGGCGGCCTTCCGAAGCGACGCATAGGAGGCTTTGCCGAGTAGCCGCTCGCGCACGTCGAGGCTCGAGGTGCGATGGTTTGTGCCGATTACGAGGAGGTGTCGCGCGACAAGGGGTCTGACCCCATCAGAAGGACCCGGAGATGAAAGCGCCTCGCGACTCATCGGCCTCGCGACAGGTCCGACCCGACGAGCCTATAAGAACGTGTGCGCAGACGATTCACATCATAATGATAACTTCGGCGGAACAGAACGGTTTGACGTGACCGGTTGAGCGACGGCCTCGACCGGGGCCACGAGGATCTTGCGCCCCGCCCATCGATCGGACTCTCTGCGTAGTTCCGAAAGTCAGCGCCGGCTCCGACACGTCAGGTCTTGCGGTGCACGGAGACCAGGTGCTGAACGTATCCAACGAGGCCTCCAGCGGACATGTAGTTCTCCGGGTTTCGGAAGAACGGGCATCCCAGCGCCGCGGACACGGCGCCCACCGCGATGAACGCGAGGAACCCGATCGCCTTCCAGTTCGGACGCTTCATCGTCACCCCGAATTCCGCGCGAGCAGATATCATTTGCGGGTTTCGACTCGAAATGGCAGTGGGCTCGACCGGATTCGAACCGGTGACCTTCGCCATGTCAAGGCGATGTCATAGCCACTAGACCACGAGCCCGCGCCGCGGCCTAACCCCGCGGCTCGCTTAAGACTTTCTCCGCCTACTCCTTGGCGCCCACAGAATCGT
>DASWGO010000222.1:0-5532 GCA_036393695.1 Thermoplasmata archaeon | reverse complement strand
CGCGCCGTATCCTCGACGTGGGCCCAGCAATAGGCGGTCCGCTTCGGGATCGCGCGAAGCTTGCCCTGGAGGTACCGCACAAATGTGGGCCGGATTTCGCTCGTGTCGCCTGGACCGTAGTTGACGCCCGGCTGGACGATGACAAGCGGGAGCCCGGCACGGATCATGGGTTCCGCGATCTCGTAATGGGCAATCCACTTCGTCCGGTCATACTCCGTCAGCCACGGGCCATCGTGTCGGTACCTCTCGTCGACCCGCTGACCGTGCGTGTCCGAAAACACCGCGAGCGTGCTCGTGTAGACCCCTTTCGGGACCCGGAGTTCCTTCATCGCGCTCAACACGTTGCGAGTGCCCACCACGTTGATCCGCTCTCCCTCCGGCCGGTCTTTCGAGCCGATCTTGTACCAGCCCGCGATGTGGAACACCCCATCGACGCCCTCCATCGGGCCGCGCAAGGAATCCAGATTCGTGATGTCTCCGCGGCGGACATCGACGCCGATCGACACTAGGTTGCGCGCGCTCTCCGGATTGCGTGCGATCGCCACGACGTCATGGCCTGCATCGACCAACTGGCGCGTGACGCGACCGCCAATGAAGCCGGTGGCGCCCGTCACGAAGTACTTCGCCATCACCGCCTCTCGCTCCGGAAACGAAGCGGCTCGGGCTAGATAACGCTGCCCACCGCGGGACACTCGACGCGCGACGGAGTTCAACCTTGTTTAAGGTTAACCGCATCGGATCTGTCACGCTCCGAACGCATCAACCTTCATAGGGTACGAGGGTCTCACCACGCGCCGGGGATATTCCATGGGGGAGACCCTCACCTACAAACTGATTCGTTCCCATCTCGCCGAAGGCGCGATGCATCCGGGCGAAGAGATCGCGATCCGGATGAACCAAGCGCTTCTCCAGGACGCGACCGGCACGTTGGCGTGGCTCGAATTCGAACAGATGGGCCAAGATCGCGTTGCGATTCGGCAGGCCACGCAATATGTGGACCACAACATCCTCCAGACAGGATATGAGAATGCGGACGACCACCGGTTCCTCCGGAGCGTCTGCCAGCGGTACGGCGCCTTGTTCTCGGGACCCGGCAACGGGATTAGCCACTGGGCGCACATGGAGCGCTTCGATATGCCGGGGGAGACGATGCTGGGCTGCGACTCTCACACGCCCCACGCGGGCGCCTGCGGCATGCTCGCCATCGGGGCGGGCGGCTTCGAGGTCGCGAGCGTGATGGCCGGCGAACCGTACCGGCTCACAATGCCCGATGTCGTGAACATCAAGCTCACGGGGAAGTTCAAACCCTGGGTGAGCGCGAAAGACGTTATCCTGGAACTGCTGCACCGCTTCGACGTGAAATGGGCGAAGAACAAAGTCCTCGAGTACACGGGTCCCGCGCTGAAGGAGCTGACCGTCCCCTCCCGCGGAACGATCGCGAACATGGGCACGGAACTTGGCGCGACGGCCTCCGTGTTCCCGTCCGACGGGATGACGAAGCAGTTCCTGACCGCCCAGGCCCGGGGAAAGGATTTCAAGCCGCTCGCCGCGGACAACGCCGCGGAGTACAACGACATGGTGGACATGGACCTGGGAACGATCGAGCCGCTGATCGCATGTCCGTCGAGTCCGGACAACGTGAAGGCCGTGAGCGAAGTCGCAGGAACCGAGGTCGCCCAGGTGGCCGTGGGAAGCAGCGTGAACTCGTCGTTCCGAGATCTGAGCCTCGTCGCGCACGCGCTCGACGGGAAACACGTCGCCTCCGGGATTTCGATGGCGGTGTCGCCGGGTTCGCGACAGACTCTGCTCCTGATGCTGATGAGCGGTCTCATGACGAAACTCATCAAGGCGGGGGTGCGGGAACTCGAGGTGGCGTGTGGCCCGTGCATCGGGATGGGGTTCGCGCCGCCGACGAAAGGCCCGTCGGTCCGGACGTTCAACCGCAACTTCGAGGGACGGAGCGGGACCGCAGACGACCTCGTGTATCTGTGCAGCCCCGAGACCGCCGCGGCCACCGCGGTGCGCGGTGTGATCACGGATCCGCGGGAGCTGGGCAAATTTCCGACCGTGAAAGAGCCAACGAAATATCCGGTCGACACGTCGGGCTTCGAGTGGCCTCCCAAGGACCGCACCTCCGTCAAGATCATCCGCGGGCCGAACATCGCGCCCCTCCCGGTCGCGGCGGCGCCGAAGGACGCAATCGAAGGCGAGGTGTTGATCCGGCTCGGCGACAACATCTCGACGGACCACATCATGCCCGCGGGGGCGAAGGTCCTTCCCTTGCGGTCGAACATCCCCGCGATCGCGGAGCACGTCTTCGAATACGTGGACCCGACGTTCCCGGAGCGAGCGAAGAAAGCGGGCGGCGGCTTCATCGTCGCGGGGGACAACTACGGCCAAGGCTCGTCGCGGGAGCATGCGGCGGTGGCGCCGATGTTCCTCGGCGTGCACCTGGTCCTCGCGAAGGGGTTCGCGCGGATCCACATGGACAACCTGGTGAACTCGGGCATCCCGCCGGTCACGTTCGCGGACCCGAAAGCGTACGACGAAATCCAGCAAGGCGACCGCCTGCGGATCACGAACCTCCTCGCGGCGATTCGCGGACGCGGCGAAGCGACCGTGGAAAATCTCACGCGCGGCACGAAGACGTCGGTCCGCGTGGAGCTGCGGCCGTACCAGCGGGAGGTCCTCCTTTCGGGAGGCGGTATCCGGTCCGCGCAAACGCGTCGGCGTCGTGAGTCCGCGCGGGTTTAAGTCGAGGGGCCGTTATCTCCGCGAGCGGAGGAGGCGACGATGGCGATGATCGTCCGGAAGGGCACGTTGCCCGCGACCCCCCATACGGAATTCTACGCGATTCCGAACGTCCTCGCGCGGGAGGAAATCCACGGGTCGTACGGCTTCAGCGGGGCCTGGTCGCGGAAGGTCCACGTGCGCTTCTATCCGACGGAACAGGTGAAACCTCCAAGGAAAGGGGAGTTCGACCTCGTGCCGGAATTCCCCGTGGAGGCCGACGTCCTCCAGCCGTATCACATCTTCACGGGCCGAATTCCGTTCGAAGGAGACGCGCTCTCCTCACGGAAGCCGATCGTCCACGGGCCTCGGACATCGATCTCGGTCTCGAAGCCGATGAAGTCGATGCCAAACGACACGTTCTTCCGCAACGGCGAGCGCCACGAGGTGTACTTCGTCCAGGACGGAGACGGCGTGGTGCGCTCCGAGTATGGAGACCTGAAGTTCCGCAAGGACGTCTACGTTGCGATCCCGAAGGGCACCACCTATCGGATCGACCTGACGTCGCCGAAGGCGTGGTTCCTCCTCGTGGAGTCGATCTACCCGATCACCTTCGCGCCCCACTACCTGAACAAGGAAGGCCAGGCCACGCTGATGTCGCCCGTCGTCGAAACGGAGATCGAAACGCCCGAGTTGCCGCCGTTCAAGGACGCCCGCGGGGAGTTCCCGATCGACGTGAAGCACAGCGGCGGGAAGATCACGCGGATCACGTTGGGCCACCACCCGTTCGATCTGGCCGGATGGGAGGGTGCGCTGTATCCGTTCGTCTTCGACATCAAGAGCCATCACGGAATCGCGCGGGAGATCCACACGGCCCCGCCGATGCACCAGACGTTCCAGTCGGGCAACGTCCCGAACAGCGGCTTCTCCCTCTGCTCGTTCGTGCCGGTCATGGCGGGATGGCACCCGCGCGAGGTCCCGGCCCCCTACGCCCACTTCAACGTCGATTCGGACGAGCTGATGTTCTTCTGCAACGCCTTCTACGGCGCCCGCGAGGGCGTCATCGAGGAAGGCTCGTTCACGTTCCACCCGGGCTCGACGCCCCACAGCCCCCAGGGGAATGCCGCCCAGCGCTCCTTGGCGGCCCGCGGGAAGGTGCAGGCGCGCCTTGCGGTCATGCTGGACACGTACTTCGAGAGCATGCGAATCACGACGCAAGGGTTCGCGTACCGCGATCCCGAGTACGTGCTGAGCTGGTCCGAGAACGTCCAGCGGGCCCAACCTGCGGGCGAAGGTTGGGAATCGCCCTCCGCCTGAGCCGAGATGAGACCGTGGCCCACCCGCAGGTTCGGATTCGATCCGGGGTCCGCGGAGCGCAGAGGCTCGCATGAGGCTCGTGCGGTTCTCGACGGCGGGAGGGCCTCCCCGCCTGGGCGCGGTCCTGGGCAGGTGGGACCACTGGGAGAAAGTCGTCGACCTCTCCGCGGTGGATTCCACAATCCCCGGGGACACGCTCGGATTCATTGATGCATGTCCCGGGTTGAAAGGCGAGGTATGGGACCGGGCGCTCCGAGTGCTCGCCGATGCCGAGAAGCTCGAGTCCGACGCCCCGCTGTGGGCGCTTCAACCGCGCGATGTGCGAATCCATTCGCCGATCGCTCCGCGGCTTCTGCGAGACTTCCTTGCGTTTCGGGCCCATGTCGCTCGTACGCGGGCGGCGGCGTGGGCACAGATCCCGCCCGAGTGGGACGCGCTGCCCGCCTACTACAACGGCAATCCATTGAACGTCGTGGGAACGAAGGAGGCTATCCTTCCGATGCGCTTCGAGACGTTCGAGGGACGGACCCCGCGGCTGGTCCCTTCGGCCAAGATGGATTACGAGGCTGAGATCGGCTTCGTCCTCGGTGAAGGTGGGCGGGACATCGACGCGGCGAAGGCCAACGCCCATCTCTTCGGTGTCACGATCTTCAACGATTTCTCGGCCCGAGATCTCCAGGCGACGGCGACTCGCACAGGCATGGGGCCGGCTCCGGGGAAGGATTGGGCGAACGCCCTCGGACCGTGCATCGTGACCCGCGACGAGTTCGGAGAACTGCGGGACCAAGCGGTCGTCGTGCGGGTGAACAACGAGGAACGGCTCCGCGATCGGTACCGCTCGCTCGTCCATGAGAATCCATGGGTCCGCGAAGGCCAGCGCGCCCTCTGGTCGTTCCCGGAGATGCTCGAGTTCCTCTCCGGTTTCCAGCCGATCCATGCAGGGGAAGTCTGGGGGAGCGGGACGATCCCCGGAGGCTGCGAGCTGGAGCGGGGAGACCGAGCTCGCTACCTGAAGCCCGGGGATCGCGTCGAGATCGAAATCGAGGGAATCGGAGTCCTCGAGAACTCGATTGCGTCCGGCTGAGACGGCCACCCGAGAATCCCGTGCGAGGCCGTGCCACGAAAGGGTTATCGTCCCCGGTTTCGATTCGCAAGTGGTGAACGAATGGCGGCCCTTCCCGCGTTCTTGAAACTCAAGGTCGACCACAAGACGGTCTTGTGCCGGGACGTCAACACGTACCGTGCCTTGCGAGACTTCCTCTTGAACAGCGGATATTCGCCCGTGTACGAGACGGAGCGAGTCGGCGAGGAGAAGACCGCGATGGCGACGTTCGCATGCTTGAATCCCCTGACCGGGGAGCGGCTCGCGGTCGTGCTCGGGATGAGCGCGCCGAACGAAGTGTCCCACGCACAGGCCCCGTTCGCGTACGGATTCGCGGGGAAGCCGCAGAAGGACGCGCAGACGTACATGCAGCACCTCGCCCT
>DASWGO010000221.1:0-5231 GCA_036393695.1 Thermoplasmata archaeon | reverse complement strand
GCGTTCGCATGGTCGTTGTAGCTCCGGACGATGTCTTGTTCCGCGGCGGAAGTCGTCAGGACGACCACGGGAATCTGTTTGAGGTCGGGATCCTGCTTGATTTCGGCCAACACTTCTCGCCCATCCTTTCTCGGCATGTTCAGATCGAGCAAGATGAGATCAGGGCGAGGCGCCCCACCGAACTTCGCCTCCTTACGAAGGTAAGCCATCGCCTCGATTCCGTCGTTAACGACGTTGATGCGGTTACGAATCTTGCTCTCCTTCAGAAGCTCCATGGTCAAGCGCACATCGCCGGGGTTGTCCTCGACGAGCAGGATTTCAATTGGCTTTCCGAATCCTTTCCCGTACACGGCTATCCACTCCCTCTTTCAGGAATCGTGAAATAGAAGGTCGAACCGTGGCCCGGCTCCGATTCAACCCAGATCCGACCTCCGTGCCTCTCGACGATCTTCTTGCAGACCGCGAGGCCGATGCCGGTCCCGGGATACTCGTCTCGCCGATGGAGTCGTTGGAACATGACGAAGAGTCGATCGAAATACTTCGGCTCAATGCCGATACCGTTGTCCCTGACCGAAAACGTCCACTCGCGTCCGTTCTTTTTCGCTGCGATGTGGACCCTCGGCTTCTTCGTCCCGTGGAACTTAATCGCATTGCCGACGAGATTCAGGAAGACGTGTGCAAGCTGAGCTTCGTCGGCCAATAGGGTCGGCATGGGATCCTTCGTGATCTCCGCGTCGCTCTCCTCGATGGCGAGGCGGAGGTCCGCTAGGACCTTCTCTAGGACCACCCCAATATCGGTCGGTTGGAATTCCTTGCCGCGCGTGCCGACCCGCGAATACGCCAGGAGGTCGTTGATGAGCCTCTGCATCCGGTTCGCTCCGTCGACTGCAAAACCGATGAACTCATCGGCTTCCTTGTCCAGCTTCCCGCTGTAGCGCTTGGCCAGCAACTGCGTGTAGCTCGCAACCATCCGCAATGGCTCTTGCAGGTCATGCGACGCCACGTACGCGAACTGCTCGAGCTCCGCGTTCGAGCGCACGAGCTCCTTCGCCTGCCGCGCGATTTGCTCGTGTGCATTCATGCGATCTGTGATGTCACGGGCAATCGTTGACGCCCCGACAACCCGGCCCGATGCGTCTCGTATGGCAGACATGCTCGTGGATACATGGATAGGAGTTCCGTCCTTCCTCATGTGGATCGCCTCGAATTGTGGGACGGTCTCCCCGGCCTTGATCTTGTGCAACAGTTCGGGAATCTGAGCGACGTGATCCCTCGGAGCCAGCATCGTGATGTGTTTCCCGATCGCCTCTTCCGCGGTATGGCCGTACATGCGTTCCGCGCCATGATTCCACGTGAGAATGATCCCGTCCACGGTCTTGCTGAGGATGGCATCCTCCGAGGACTCGACGATTGCGCCCAGTCGGGATTGGATCTCCTCCGCCTGTTTCTGGCCGGTGATGTCGCGGGCGGCGGCGAAGATCAGCTTTTCCTCTATGAGCGGATAGGCGTTCCACGACATCCATCGGTGGGATCCGTCCTTGCAGCGATACCGGTTCTCGAAGGTGATGACGGTCTTGCCTTCCGCCAGGCCTCCCGCCGCGTCAATCGTCGGCTGGCGATCCTCAGGAAGGACGAAGTCCAGATACGGCTTCGACATCAGCTCGTCGTTCGTCCATCCGAGGGCCTTCGTCCACGCGGGATTCAGCTGCTTGAAGTAGCCGTCGAAGCCCGCGATGCACAGCATGTCTAGGGAAAAGTTGAACAGGCGGTCCCGGTCCCTTTCCGCCAGCTTGCGATCCGTAATATCGTGGAACATGTTGAGGAACCGTTCTTCCCCGCCAATCTGAATCCGTTGAATGGAGGACAGGATCACGTGTGCATTGCCCAGCTTATCCCGAATTTCAAGTTCCACGTCTTGGATTGAACCTTCCCGGCGCAGTTGCTGGGCTAGCCTTTCACGTATGACCGGATCGATGAGGCCCAGATCGAGCGAGGTATGACCGATCATCTCCTCCTTGCTGAACCCCGTCAGGCGTAGCATGCTTTCGTTCACGTCAAGGTAGGAGCCTTCGAGCGTTGCGATCGCAATGGCGGTGTGGCTGGCATGGAAGACGTTGGAGAATCGTTCTTCGCTCTCCCGTAGCTCCTCCTCCGCGCGCCTGCGCTCCGTGATATCCTGGAACACGACGACACCGCCAACGAGGGATCCCGCCTCATCAAGGAGAGGCCGTCCCGAGACACTGATCCAAACCCCTTCCGGCGTAATCGAGTTGCGTAAGAAGAGCTCAACCTGGTCGGTGCTCTCCCCCTTCAGGGCTCGCGCGAGCGGGAGCTCCTGAGGCGGCAACGGAGTTCGCGCATCCGCACGGAAGATCTCAAAGTCCCGAACCGCACGTTGATATACGGTTGACTCTGGCGGAGGGATGCCGAATACGCGCTCCGCGGTCGGGTTGAACACGAGGAACCGGCCAGTGCGATCGACGACGACGACCCCATCGCCGACTCTCTCCAGGAAGGATCTGAGGATGCCCAGTTGTTCCTTCGGCGGCAAGCGATCCAGACCAACCATCGTTCCCTTGGTTTCTGGCTCGACATCGAGTCGCGACATCTGTTCCACCCGGGGAAGGTTTCTCCGATCCGCGCAGATCTGCCAACAACCCTAGATCCGTCCGGTTCCCACGGGCGGGTTCGAGGATTGGCCTTGGTTCTGCGACGCAAGGCGCCACCCAGGCGCATCGTATATATCGACTACCCATCCGTTATCAGGCAAGGAAACAAAACGCCGGTTGAGCGGGCTAACCGGATCCCCCCTGACCGGTGGACTATGTGAGCGCCTCAAAGACCGCCGCTGCCGACGCGAGGATGAAGCCGACGAGCTCCACGGTCAAGATGCTCGCGAGCGCTTTGGCAACGTCCTCTGGGGTGAAGGCATAGAGACGCGGGTCTGGAGGTGGGTTAATCACGGGACCGACGACAATAACGCCTGCCGCACCTGTGTCTGGCCGCAGTATGTGGTCACTGCGAGCCCGTGGAACATCGCCGCCAAGGCGACCCAGAATACGGACCTCGCAAGAGTCAACTCGGCCACCTCAGCTCCAAAGTGCCGATGGAGTCCAAGAGCATCGCGACGCCAAGGAACCAGCTTGTCATCACGGCAACTACGGCTACAGCGGCCGACTCTCCGGAGATGGGAGCGAGAAATCCTACGTGCTGATGAGGAGCCCGTTGAAGAAGATGACCACGTCGGCTGAGAATAGAAGCGAGTAATGCCGTCGTCGGGCTGAATCTGGAAGCCGAGGAACGACAGCGGCGGCCGCCACGAACGCCGCAATGAGCAGCGCCGCGTTCACTTGCATCGCGCCCCCGAAGAAGCTCAGAGTCACGTCGCGGGGCAGGCCGCTCACGATGAGAGCAGAGAGGGCCGTAAGCGGAATTGCGACTCCGAGATGAAACGCGAGAATGACCCACTCGCCCCACAGCCGCTTCTTCATGTTGGGTTCATGTCCGTCAACATACAAGAAGTGAAGGTGCCGGGCGGGCGCACAGCGGGAGGCGAACGCCCCGGTCGGGATTCGAACCCGAGCACCCGGCTCGACAGGCCGGGATCATAGACCGCTAGACCACCGGGGCAGCGGCCGTCGCAAAGTTCGGAGCCTAATTATCCTTTCCTATCGGAGATGCGAGCACTTGCTGCTTTGCTTGCGAGCAACCGACTCCCTCGTTCCTAACGCGTCAATGAACAGGCCAATCCGTCCGTGCAGCGATTGAGCTTCGACAGCCCCTTTCACCTTTTATCCGCGCGAGTTCATGTGGCTCGCGTTGACGACGATTCCGTTCGAACCGAAGATTCCATTTCCCCCTGGATGAAACGAATCGGGGCATTGCGGGATGAGGATCTTTAGGCGTCAGGCGGTCGAACACGCCGAGGGAAGAGCGCTGAAGGCACACCTTCATCGTACTACCGAGAGGCAGGCAGAAATCGAGACGCTCCAATTCCTTTTGACCTCGATCAAGAAACGCCACACGTGGGATCGAATCAAGTGCACGATTGCGACCGGAATCCCCGCGTTTTGGATCCTGTTGATCGCGCTCAGGCCGTACCTTCCGACCTGGCTCCACCCGCTTCTCGAGAACGTCCCCGCGATCTGGACGATCGCCGTCTCCCTGGCCATCGCGGGCTTTCAGTGGCGCAACCTCGTTTACTACCAGCGTCGCGTCATCCCGCTCGTTCAGGAGATGTACGAGAGGGCGCTGGCGAAGCACGATCGTGAACTCCTCACGATCCTGAGCAATGTCCTTCGGATCGGCAAGCTGAAGGGGTTCTTCCGAAGTCTGTTCTCGACGTCCAGGTAGGAGGGCGGCGGCGCCCTGCTCACGTAGCCCTGCGGCTGAGAGAGGGCATCAGTGCGAGAAGCGCGACGACCGCCACCAACGCCCCTGCGAGGGCAATCGCGGTCGGAATCGTCGTCGCGGGAACGATGCCCGCCACCGCCAGATCCGCGGCGAGGATTGGCACGACGACCGAGAGAGCCGCCGCGATGATCAGCCGAAGGACCGCGCGGCCGAGCGCACCATCGATCCGACTTCGCTCCTCCGGACGAAGGCCGGCTTCGTAGAGAGGTGCGAATCGCTCCGCCAGAATCCGCAGCTCGACTTGGGAGATGAGGACCGAGAGGAACACCAGCGCCGGCACGAGTTGAACGCCGAGCACGAATGCGTGCGCACCCACGTACGTGGCGCCGATCGCGATGAGACCGATGGGCCGAATCCCACGCCAGCGCAAGACGACGGACAGGATGACGGCCGCAGCCCCGATCCCCAGGACGGCGAGCAGCGCAGCGGCCCACCGGCCGTCGCCAATCGCGGACACGTCGAGGATGGCCCATCCGACCAGCAGGGCCAGCGTCACGACAGGCGCGGCCCGCAACGCCGGCGGAATCAGCTGGGTCGAGGCCATGTGCCGATCCTCCTGAGGGCGAGCGCCAACGGCGTCGCGGGATCCCAGTCGACGACTTGCGCGACCCGTCGCAGCTGCGAGATGAGGTTGTCCCGCTCCATGCGCAGGATTCGGAGGGCGGTCTGGTCCTCCGGCCGCTGTTCGCCGAGCCTCCATTCGATCGCGAGCGGTGACGGCGAGACGATCGCGACATCGTAACCGCGCGCCTCCATCGCGATCACCGCGTTCAGCGCCGCGCGATCCTGGAGCGGCGAAATGAGGACGATGAGGCAAT
>DASWGO010000220.1:0-4587 GCA_036393695.1 Thermoplasmata archaeon | reverse complement strand
GAATGCCCGCGACATCGGCTTCACTTCCTCGACGCGCATCTGGCGCCCTGTGTGTTGCAGGAAGACCTCGTCGAGCGTGGGGTGTGCGAGCGCGACCTGATGGACGGGGACCTTCTCCGAGTCGAGTCGGCGCAGGACCTCTAGGAGCGTCGCGCCCCCGTCCGCCGTGTAGGCGCTCACTCCCTCGTCGAAGATCGTCGCGCGGCTGACACCGGGGATGGTCCGTGCGATCTCGAGAGCCCGGTCCCGACTTTGCTGGAACGCCTCGTCGCGGGTGATCCGAACCGTGATGATATCGGCGCCGATTGCGGCTTTCAACTCCGCGGGACTTCCCTCGGCGACGATCTTGCCCAGGTCGATGATCGCGATGCGCTGGCAGAGCTGGTCCGCCTCTTCCATGTACTGGGTCGTCAGGAAGATCGTCATGTTCTCCTCTCGGTGAAGGCGGCGCAGATACTCCCACACCGCGGCGCGCGTCTGCGGGTCGAGGCCGGTCGTGGGCTCGTCCAGGAATAGGATTCGAGGGTGATGCACGAGTCCCGCGCCCAGGTCGAGGCGGCGCCGCATTCCGCCCGAGTATGTATAGGCACGGCGGTTCGCGGCGTCCTTCAACTGCAGGACCTCGAGGAGCTCCTCCACCCGCTCTTCGACGAGGGCGTTGGGCATGTGGTAGAGCCGCCCGATCAGCCAGAGGTTCTCGCGGCCGGTCAGTTCGCCGTCGACGCCGATGGACTGACCCGTGTAACCGATGATGCGCCGGATGTCCGCCCCCTGGCGGTCGACGTCGAGTCCCGCGACACGGACGGTGCCGCTCGTCTTCGCGAGGAGCGTCGTGATGATCTTGATGACCGTGGTCTTCCCCGCCCCGTTCGGGCCGAGGAACCCGAAGAACTCCCCCGCGCCGACGGAGAAGCTCACGTCGTTCACGGCTTTCACTTCTTCTTGGCCTCGGCCTCCGTACACCTTGACGAGGTGATCGACCTCGATGACGGAGCCCTTCGAGGATCGCGACGCATGAACCTGTCGCTCGCTGTCGGGCCGGGTTGAAACGGCTTCGGGCATCGTACCGCCCCCAAGGATCTGCGGGCTAAATAGTTTGGTGTTAAGATACTCGTCACTAAGCGAATCCGAAGGTTCTTATCAAAGAGGGTTCTTACACGCCTTGCGGTGAGATCAGCTTCCCGCCGAGCCGCGATCGAGGAGACGTTCCAGACCCTGCGCCACGTCATGGGCCAGCTCCAAGGCTGTATGCGAGCGACGTTCGCGGAGGAGGGCATGTCCTTCGGCCAGATGGTCCTCCTACGCGTCCTCGTTCACAAAGGACGGGCCACCCCGAAGGAACTCGCGCAGGCCCTGAGCGTCACGACCGGCAACATCACCGGACTGGTCGACAAGCTCGAGGCAGCCGGCTTGGTGACCCGGACGCGGAGTGAGGAGGACCGTCGCGTCGTCTACATCGAGCTGACCGCGAAAGCCAGGCAACGCTTCCGGAAGGTCCAACGCGCCGCCGTCGACATGCTGTCGGAAGCGTTCGAGGGGTGGACGCGACCGCAGATCAGGCAGCTTCAGGACCTTCTCGAGAGGTTGAGCTCGAACCAACCTCGAGCCGTGGTACCGCCGCGTCGGCGCGCGCCATTGCGCCATTGAGCATCCTCGCATTCGTGGCGCCGACAGCCATCACCCTTAAGGACCGCTCGGGACCCTGCGGGCCTGGGTTGTCATGAAGTATTTCTACACGGGGATCCGGGTCCGAAACCTCGACCGCTCGATCCAGTTTTACCGAAAGGTGATGGGGATGAAGGTCACGCGGCGAGGACGGATGAACCACGGAGGCGTGTGGGTCGAATTGAAGAGCCCCGACTCGGAGCAACGGCTCGAACTCAACTGGTATCCGACCGACAGCAAGTTCTTCACTCGCTATCGCAGGGGGGAGGAGCTGGACCACCTCGCGTTCCGAGTGCGAGACGTCAACGAAGCGTTTCGGGAAATCGTTGCAAAAGGGGCGCATCCGGAAGTGGAGCCCTTCAAGGAAGATCGGTACGAGTTCGCCTTTGCGAGCGATCCCGACGGCATTTGGATCGAACTGATTGGCCGGATCAAGGCCCAGACTCGGGAGTAGATGCGAACCGGTTCAGAGACCTCACGCCGAACAGCCGGTGAAGCTCGTTGATTCGGTCGAAGAACACGACGTCGTCCTCCGTCAGACCCCGGAGGGCCTCGACATAGGACACCCGAAGGCCAATTCCGATGAGACGCGCTTGCCGCGAGCGCGGCGCCCCGTTGAGGTCAACGATCGGCCCGCCGGCATGCAGCATTCCGTCGAAGATCCGCGGTTCCCGTAGAATCAGGTGCCCGCGGCACCTCGGACATCGTTTCCTGGCTCCGCCGTCCAGACGAAATCCTAGAAGATCGGACGGCATCTCCCAATCGACGGTGACAGCGGACCGGACGAAGTCATCGATCGCGGCGAGCGTTCGCGCGATGTCCCCAGGCGAAAGGCCGTCGCCCAACCCCTGACCTCCACCAACCAACTTGCGATACGACGCTTATATAACTAGTGGCTCTGGAACATCGCGGGCATTGGAAGGCGACAGCGTCGAGGAACGACCGGGCTCCCCGAGCTTACTATCGCCGCCGGAACTTCGTAGCATGTTCGGCCAACGATTTCTCTGAAAGGCGCCCGATTAACGAACTCGAAGGAAAAGTAAGAATTCAAATTGTCCTAGGAGATGCCCACGGCGAAAACCATGACGTACAGGGCATACATCGACAACATCAAGGCCAAGACTGGCAAGGATCCGGAATACTTCCAGGAACTGGCGAGAGAGAAGGGTCTCGCAAAACACGGGGAGCTACTGACGTGGCTGAAGTCGGACTGCGGGCTGGGACATGGTCACGCCAACGCGATCACTCTTTACATCCAGAATCCTGAACTCGCCAAAAAGAAGATCCGGGAGGATGCAAGGAAGGAAAAAGCCAGGAAATAGTGTAGAACGCCCCGGTCGGGATTCGAACCCGAGCACCCGGCTCGACAGGCCGGGATCATAGACCGCTAGACCACCGGGGCAGCGGCCGTCGCAAAGTTTGGAGCCCAATTTATCCTTTCCTATCCCGACGGAGATTGGCGTCGAGGGTCGCCTTTCCCCTTTTATCCGCCCGAAGTCATGTGGCTAGCGTTGACGACGATTTGGTCTGTGCCAAAGATTCGATTCCCTCTTGACAAATCGAATCGAGAGGTCGCGGAATGAGAATCTTCCGGCGTCGAGCTGCCCGGCACGCCGAACGGACGGCATTGACGACGCACCTCCGTCGCTCGAACGAGCGGCAGGCGGAGATCGAGGCGTTCCAATTTCTCTTGACCACGATCAAGAAACGCCACACGTGGGATCGAATCAAGGCCACGATCGCGACCGCGATTCCCGCCTTTTGGATCCTGATGATCTCCTTGAGGCCCTACCTCCCGACCTGGCTCCATCCGCTCCTCCAAGGCGTTCCCGCGATCTGGACCATCGCCGTTTCCCTCGCCATCGCCGGCTTCCAGTGGCGCAACCTCCTCGACTACCAACGACGCGTCATCCCTTTGGTTCAGGAGATGTACGAAAGGGCACAGGCGAAGGCCGATCGGCAATTGCTGACGATCCTGAGCGATATCCTTCGAATCAGCAAACTGAGAGGATTCTTCCGAAGCCTGTTTTCGACCTCCCGGTAGGGACGCGAACGGCCGGGACTCAAGTGGCCCGGCGGCTCAGGGACGGCATGAGCGCGAGGAGTGCGACCACCGCCACCAACGCACCCGCGAGCGCGATCGCGGTTGGAATCGTCGTCGCGGGAACGATGCCCGCCACCGCAAGATCCGCGGCGAGGATCGGCACGACAACAGAGAGGACGGCCGCGATGATCAGCCGAAGGATTGCGCGACCGAGCGCACTCTGGATCCGACTTCGCTCATCCGGACGGAGACCGGTTTCATAGAGGGGCGCAAATCGCTCCGCCAGAATCCGCAGTTCTGCATGACTGATCAGAACCGAGAGAAAGACCAGTGCCGGAACGAGTTGGACCCCAAGCACGAATGCGTGCGCCCCGACGTAGGCGTCGCCGATCGCGATGAGACCGATGGGCCGAATGCCGCGCCAATGCAAGACGGCGGACACGATGACGGCCCCAGCCCCGATCCCCAGGACCGCGAACAGCGCAGCCGCCCATCGACCGTCTCCAATCGCGGATACGTCGAGGATGGCCCATCCGACCAGGAGGGCCAGCGTGACGACGGGCGCGGCCCGGAGTGCAGACGGGATCAGCCGGGTCGAGGCCACGAGCCGATCCTCCGCAAGGCGAGCGCTAACGGGGTCGCAGGATCCCAGTCGACGACTTGCGCGACCCGTCGCAGCTGCGAGATGAGATTGTCCCGCTCCATCCGCAGGATTCGGAGGGCGGTCTGGTCCTCCAGCCGCTGTTCGCCGAGCCTCCATTCGATCGCGAGCGGTGACGGCGAGACGATCGCGACATCGTAACCGCGCGCCTCCATCGCGATCACCGCGTTCAGCGCCGCGCGATCCTGGAGCGGCGAAATGAGGACGATGAGGCAAT
>DASWGO010000219.1:0-2065 GCA_036393695.1 Thermoplasmata archaeon | reverse complement strand
GCCATCGTCGCGGCGAACAAGGTCGTGAAGCCGCCGATCCCGGCGATGACCAGGATCGCGGTGAAGGGAGGCTGGACCGCCGAGGACAGAGGAACGAGGAAGATGAACGCGCGCGCGGTCAGGTAGACGCCGGCCTTGACCATCGTCGCTGCGTGGATCAGGGCGCTCACCGTCGTCGGGCCCTCCATCGCGTCGGGGAGCCACGCGTGCAGCGGGAACTGCGCGCTCTTGCCGACGGCCCCGCCGAACAGGAGGAGCGGGATGAGGGTCAAGAGCTGCGGCGTGAGGGGGCTCGGGTACAGGCTCGCCATCTTGCCCTGGATCTCCCCGAACGAAAGGGTCCCGAACACATTCCAGATCACGAGGACCCCGACGAGGAACAGGACGTCCCCCACGCGGGTCACGAGAAACGCCTTCTTCGCGGCCGCAGCCGCCTCGGGCTTCGAGTACCAGAAACCGATCAGCAGGTACGAGCACAGGCCCATGATCTCCCAGAAGATCAGCAGCTGGAGGAAGTTGTCCGCGCTCACCGTGCCGAGCATGCCCGTCGCGAAGAGGCTGACTTCCGCATAGTAGCGGGGCTTGCCGTCCTCCTCGCGCATGTAGCCGAGCGAATAGATGAAAATCAGGAGGCAAAGGAACGATACGAGGACGAGCATCAGTGCGCTCAGGTTGTCGATCAGGAGCGAAATCTTGATCGAGTTCTCCGGGAGGACGCTCGGGATCCAGACGTATCCCTCGATCGTCTGCGGCGTGAAGGTGCCGCCGAGGGCGCCCTGCTGCAGGACCTGGATGAACACGTACAGCGAGAGGACGAACGAGCCTGCCATCGCGCCGACGACGAGGTGACCGCCTCCCTCCGGCAGACGCCGGCCCACGAGGCCGACGATGACGAAGGCCGCAAGGGGGAACAACAGGATGAGCCAGACGACCCACTCGAATGCGATCACGGATCACCACTTCAGGAAGCGAATCTTGTCCAGCTCGATCGTCCCGTGGGTCTGGTAGATCGAGAGGAAGACCGCGAGCCCGACGGCGGCCTCGGCCGCGGCGACCGCGATCCCGAGGAGGGCGAACACCTGGCCGCTCGCATCGCCGCTGTACGAACTGAATGCGACGAAGTTCAGGATCGAGGCGTTCAAGATGATCTCAATCGACATGAGGACGATGATCCCGTTCCGGCGCGCGAGGACGCCGTACAGGCCGATGCAGAGGAGCATCGCGGACAGGATCAGTTCGTACTGGAGGGGGATCACGGGCCCACCTTCCCCGGCTCGTCCATCTTGGCAAGGTAGACGCCGCCGATCATTGCGGCACCCAGGAGGATCGCGATGAGGATGATCGTGATCGCAAAGCCTTCGAACATCTGATTCGCGATTCCGTTCTGCGAGGTGGCGTTCCGATCGACCACCGGGATCGACGTTGGCGAGGAGGGCCAGTTCACGTTGCCGAGGAACGAGACGGCCATGACGAGGAACAAGGCCGTCGCCGCGAGGACGACGAGGAACTCGCGGGCGTTCACGGTCCGCCCTCCGGCCCGGCCTCGTCCATGATCGTCCTCCGGGTCAACATGATGCCGAACACGAAGAGCACGGGCACCGCGCCCGCGTAGACGATGACCTGGATGAGGAACACGAACTCACTCAGGAAGAGCAGGTAGATCGCGCCGATCGTCACGAGGGTCATCGCGAGCCAGAACGCCGCGCGCACCATTCGCTTGTTTGTGACGACCAGGATCGACCCGATGACCTCGAGCGCGCTCAGCACGAGGAAGGCGATGAGCTCCCAGTCAACGTCCACCACGTGCCTCCCCCGGAATGACCCGTGCACGGCCCCACACGCCGCTCACCCCACGGACCAGAGACCCGACGCAATCGCAGCGGCCGCGATGATGATGGCCCCGAGGGAATACGGGATCAACTTTTTCCAACCGATGTTCAAGATCTGGTCGATCCGCACGCGGGGCACGGACCATGAGATCCAGATGAACACGACGGAGATGAGATAGATCTTGAGAAGGAACCAGACTTCCTCCGGGACGATCGGAACCGGGATGCCTCCCACG
>DASWGO010000218.1:0-1851 GCA_036393695.1 Thermoplasmata archaeon | reverse complement strand
GTCCGGGATATAAGTAGTTTCGTTTCCGTACCACGTTTCGGGTAAGAACCTAGTGCGACTTGAAAACGCGTCAATTCCGCCTCAGGTCAGACCCACCGGGTGATGACGACCTTGCTCTCGGTGAAGAACCGGACCGCATCGCGGCTCTGCGGATGCAGGTCCCCGAAGAACGAGTTCTTCGTCCCACCGAACGGGAAGTAGGCCATCGGGGCCGCGACCCCGACGTTGATGCCGATGTTCCCCGCGTGGACGCGGTACCGGAAGTCGCGCGCATGTTTCCCGCTGGACGTGTAGATCGTGGCCGCGTTCCCGTACGGACTCTGATTGATCAGGTCGACCGCGTCGTCGAAGCCGTCGACCGGAAACACGCTCGCGACCGGGCCAAAGATTTCCTCCCGCGCGACGCTCATGTCCGGCCGTACGTCGTCGAGGATCGTCGGGCCGACGAAGTAGCCGTCGTAGCCGGGCACGCGGACGGACCGTCCGTCCAAGGCGACCTGGGCGCCTTCTTTCTCGCCTCGGTCAATGAAGCCGAGGACCCGGTCGCGGTGGACCGCGGAAATCACGGGGCCCATTTGGACGGACTCGTCGAGGCCGTACCCGACCTTGAGCGCCTGGGCGGCGCTTGAAAACTTGCGGCAGAGATCCGCGTGGACCTCGCCAACGCCGATGACGACCGATCCCGCCAGGCACCGTTCGCCCGCGCAACCGTAGCAGGAGGAGACCACGTTCGAGACGACCTTGTCGAGCTTCGCATCGGGCATGACGACGAGGACGTTCTTGGCGCCCCCACCGGCCTGGACGCGCTTCCCCGAAGCCGCCGCATTCGCGTAGAGGAGCTTGGCCACCGCACTCGACCCGACGAACGAGACCCCGGCGATGCCCGGGTGATCGAGGATCGCGTTGACGGTTTCCTTCGCGCCGTGGACCAGGTTCACGACGCCGGGCGGGAAGCCGGCCTGGTGGACGAGGTCCATGACGAGCTGCATCGCAGTCGGGTCTTGCTCGGACGGCTTGGCGATCCAGCAGTTCCCCGTCGCGACGGCGTAGGGCCAGAACCAGAACTGCACCATGACAGGGAAGTTGAACGGGCTGATTCCCGCGAAAACCCCGAGCGGCTGGTACAGGACCTCCTCGTCGATCCCCGCACCCGCCCCGTCTTCAAGGTTGTACCCCATCATGAGGCTCGGGATGCCCGAGGCGACCTCGACGTTCTCGATCGCCCGCCGGACCTCGCCACGCGCCTCGTCGATCGTCTTGCCCATGTCCTGGACGACGACCCGCGAGAGGTCCTCGAAATGCTGCTCCATCAGCTCCCGCAAGGCGAAGAAGTGCCGCGCACGGTCCAGAGGCGGCGTCTCCCGCCACGCATCCCACGCCCGAAGGGCCTCTTGGACCGCGACGTCGACGTCCTCTTTCGTCGACAACGGGACCCGTGCGATGACCTGGCCCGTTGCAGGATTGGTATCCTCGATCCACTCGGTCGCTTGCGGGGTCCGCCACCCTCCGCCCACATAGTTCTTCAGGTCCCCGTAGTGGGACTTGACTTCCGGCAGCAGCTTGGTCGCGCGGACCATCCCCACCTCAGGACGCCTTCCCGGCGAGAGCCAGATCGAGGCTGTCCTCGAGCAGGTCGAGCGCCTTCGTCATGAGCGGGAGTGGGATGCTGATCGGCGGGAGCAGGCGGATGCAGTTGTTGAAGAATCCCGCCGTGAGGAGCACGAGGCCGTTCTTGAGGCCGGCCAGTTGGACGGCCTGCGCGAGTTCGACATCCGGCTCTTTCGTCCGGCGGTCCTTCACGAACTCGAGCGCCCACATCGCGCCAATGCCGCGGACCTCGCCCACGCGGTC
>DASWGO010000217.1:0-4652 GCA_036393695.1 Thermoplasmata archaeon | reverse complement strand
GCGTTCTCGAGCTCCTTCATCACGACGCCGGGGATGACCAGGAGGATCCAGTTCACGCTCTCCTTGTACGGTCGCACGTGGATCCGGTGGAATTCGTCGAGGAGGTGCTCCCCCAGGATCGAGGCGTACAGGATGTTCGTGTCGACCCCGAGGATGATGTCCTCGTACTCGGCGAGGCGCCGCGCGATCGCGGTGAGTCCGATCGGCTCGACGAAGCCCGCACACAGCAGGGCGGAGTTCAGCCAGTCCAGGTATTCCGGCGAATCCTCGAGGACCTTCACCTGGTACGACGTCGCCGTGCCTTGGATCTCGACGAGCGGATACTCCTCCTTCGACCCGCCCGTGCCGATCGACGCCACCGTGAACCGATCGACTCGGCCCTTGATTGCGCCGAGGGCGAGCTGCAGCGCCGGGAACTCCGCGATCTGCCCCTTCTCGAGGAGTTCGCGGAAACTCACGCTACGCCTCCGCGAGGAGCCGGTCGACCATCCACTTCGCATCGAAGCGGCGGATGTCCTTGTACGTCTGTCCGAGGTTGACGAACACGACCGGCTTCCCGATCGTCTTCGCCATCGACAGCGCCGCGCCGCCCTTCGCGTCCGCGTCGATCTTCGTGAGGACGATCCCGTCCAAGCCGACGGCCTCGTGGAATTGCTTCGCCTGCTCGATCGCATCGTTGCCCGCGAGGGCGTCGCCGATGTACAGGATCAGGTTCGGCTTCGCGACGCGTTTGATCTTCTTCATCTGGTCCATCAGATTCTGGTTCGTCTGCATCCGACCCGCGGTGTCGATCAGGACGACGTCCCGGCCCCGTGCCCGCGCGTGCTCGACCGCATCGAAGGCGACGGCGGCGGGATCCGCTCCGGCGTTGTGCTTGATTAGCTTGAAGCCGACCGCCTCCGCGTGCTTCTCGAGTTGCTCGATCGCCCCTGCGCGGAAGGTATCCGCCGCGGCGACCACGCATGTGAAGCCTTTCTTCATGATGTGGTACGCGAGCTTCGCGATCGTCGTCGTCTTGCCGGTCCCGTTCACGCCGACGAACATCACGACGAAGGGACGCGGGCTCTTCTCGATCAGGCCGAAGAAGTCGAGGGGCGGCACCGACAGCGCCTTCGTGATCGCATCCCGCAGGGCCACCTCGACGCCCTGTTCGAGGCTCGCCTCCCGCGAGATCCGCTTCCCTCGGAGGTCCTCCGCAAGGCGGTCCACGATCTCCTTGGCGACCGGGAACGCCACGTCCGACTCGAGGAGGGCGATCTCGAGGTCGTACAGGATCTCCTCGAGCTTGTCTTCCTTGATCTTGCGCCCGGAGTCGCCGATCGACTCGGACGTCACCTCGGCTTCGGCCTTCTGCTTCCATCCGGCGAGCCGCTCTCGGAGAGACTTGAACATCTAGCTCCGCTCGCCCGGTGTGCCCGGTCCTTGCAGCCGGTCGTACAGGTCCTGAACCGCGGCGCCGTGGGCCTCCGCTCGCCTCTGCAGATCCCCGAGGCGCTGTCCGATCGCATTTGCCGCCTCGGTGATCGACTTGATCCGGGCGTCGAGCCGTTCGACTTGTCGGTCCAGGTCATCATACACCAGGAGGTCGGAGCCGATCGAGACGAACGCCTTGTCGATGTCTTTCGACTGCGCGACCAGGAACGAATTCGCGCCGATGGGCACGAGGACTTCCGCGGCTTTCCCGGCTTCCCGATACCGCACGAGGGTCTCGCGGGCCCGCATGTGCTCTTCGAGGGAGATGCGGATGATCTCTTGCTGCTGCGCCAGCGTCTCGATCTGCGCCCGGTACTGATCGAGGACCGCGATTCCCCGCCGGAGTTCGGTCTCGCCGGCGCTCACGCGCGGGCCTCCAACGCGTATCGGACGGCGTGATCCTTGACCTGGTCCGGAGGCACCTCTGCGACTTGGGCGATGGCGACGTACTTCCGGGGCACGCCGTGTTGGCTCCCGAGGACCGAGAGGAGCTTCTCCCGGGCCGCCGCCTCGTCAGATGCCGCCAGCTCCTTCGAGAACGACTGCCATCGGCGGCCCATGCGGAATCGGCCGGAGATTCGGAAGGCCTTCATGAACTCAGTTGGCAAGAAAGCTCGCTACTTAAAGACTTGGCCGCTCTCACCCGGCGGACGCGATTTCCGACGCGCCCGTCGCTGAAGACGCAGCACAAACAAGCCTGGGACCGGGGCCGCGATCGCGATGACCACGCTCCCGGGCTACGGCGTCGAATCAGGCTCCTAATCCCCCACGACGACATGATTCGCCGGCGCGAGGATAAAACTTCTCGTATGATGTCCGCGTACGCCCGGACTCACCGAACTTGCGCCATCGTCTCGCGGAAGTGTTCCAGCAATTCTTCGGCAACCTTGCGTGTGACGCCCCTCACCGCCATGAGGGATTTCGGGGTCGCCTTCGCGAAGTCCTCCGGATTCTTGAAGCCCGCATCGATTAGCGCCTTCGCTCTCGCTCGGCCGACTCCTTTGACTTCGATGAGCTCCTGAAGGATCTCCGAGCCGTCGACCTTCGCCGCCTTGAGGTCGAGGAGCCGCCGCTGGATCCCTTCGTCTCCCGGGCTGAGCCGAAGCGCCTCCGTGAACGCCCGATGCGCGTCGTCGTCGCGCCCGAGCCTCAGGAGGACGTCCCCCTGTGCGGTCCACGCCTCCTCGTCGTTGGGGTAGAGCTGCGTGAGGCGTTCGAACGATTCGAAGGCCGTCTCCGCGTCGCCCTGCTCGAGGAGGATGTTCCCGCGGTTCAGGAGCGCGGATGCATTTCCCGGTTGCACGCCCAGGACGAGGTCGAGGCAGTTCAGGGCTTCCTGGGAATTCCCCCTCCGCCGATAGGCTACGGCCTTCCCAATCAGCGCATTCACGTTGCTCGGTTCGACCTCGAGGATCTCGTCGAAGAGGCTCAACGCTTTGGCGTAATTCCCGCTCGCGCTCGCGATCAACGCGCGGCTCAGGAGGCCGGGCACGTCCACGCGGACCTCCTCGATTTTCTGCCGCAGGTTTTCGTCGCCCGGGTCGACCGCCGCGGCGGCCTCGTACGCGGCCAGGGCCTCGGGCCGCCGGCCGAGGTTTGAGAGGGCGTCTCCCTCCATCTCCAGGGCCGCGGCATCGTTCGGTCGGACGCGGAGGAGGTCCTCGACGGCCTCGAGACATTCCCGCCAGCGGCGGTCCGCCATCTGGAGCCGGGCGATCGCGCGGAGCGAGTCGACATTCCTCCGGTCGTTCGCGAGGATCCGGCGGTGCGTCTCCACAGCCTCCGACCGTTGATTGAGACGCTCCTCGCACATGGCCCTGCCTCGGAGTGCGGGAACATGGGCCGGGTCTAGTCGCAGCGCTTCTTCGAACCCAGTCAAGGCGGCCTCGTATGTGCCCGTCGCGACAAGCGCTTCCGCTTTCCGAACTAAACTGTCGGCGGTCTCGGGTTCGCGCACGGACGCGCGGGGAGTCGGCCTCGGCGGCTCCGCTTTCGGGGTCCGCATCACGGGAGCGGGCCTCGGGGGCGGAGGAGGCGCCGAAGGGCTCGGTGGGGGTGGATCGACGAAGCTCGAAGTCATCCGGTCCGCGCGAGCGAGAGTCGGCGCATCCGGGATCGGCGCCGACGGATCGTACAACCGCTCGCCGGAATCGATCTCGGCCGCGGATCGAAGGCTCGTCACCTTCGTGCGCTCGCGGATCGGTCGGAGGACGACCCACCAGCCGATCTGGACCGCGCCGTAAAGGAACACGAGGAATGGGACGGTGGAGAAGAGAGTCGGGACGATGCCCTTCTGCAGGACGAACGTCAGGAACGTCGATGCGTTCTGGGTGTTCCGAAACACGAGGGACCAAGTCGCATGGTCGGCCCACATCGAAGGCTCGATCTCCAGGACGGCCCGCTGGGCCGACGTCAAGATCTTCGGTGCCGCCACGGTGACGTTGTCTCGCATCACCATGACCGACACGGAGCCGCTCGTCACTCCGACCGCGGCGTAGGTGACGAAGGTCAGGCCGAGTGGATCGGGACTCGTGAACGTGACCACCTCGCGGGCGTTAGGCAGGAGGGAGACGACTTGAGGCGGATCGGAGAGCAACGTCGCCGCGAGAGAGGGCGTGATCGCGAGGAGAAGCGCGACCGCGAGGCCGATCGCGAACGCCGCGGTGCGGATCGCTCGCGTCATCGAGGACTTCGCCATCAGGAAGCGCTGATTGTCGCGCAAGACATTGCGGAGCTCGAGGTTCCGGAGGAACAGGCCGACGATCGAGGCCGTCAGAACCATGATGAGTGCGACCTCGAGGATGCCGTTGACCGGGAGGAAGAGCGGCTTCAGGCTCGCGCCTTCCCCCTCCAAGCGCGCGAAGATCAGGACGATCGTCAGCGCGAGCAGGCCTGCGAAGACGGCCTTGCGGATGCGGCGGATTCGGAGGAGACGGTCCGTTCCCTGGAGTCGATCGTGGTATCCCGACATGGGCGACTAGGCCTCTGGCACGACGGTTGCGAGTCCCCTGGCCGCGAGGAAGATGGCCAGGTACTGCGGAACGTCGTTTACTCCAGGAGCCAAATTAAACACATCGCCCCGAATCTCCATACTGATTTTATTCCTGAGATTCATGCGCACGGGTTCGTCCGTCCACGCTCGCGGCACCGCGTCGCGAAGCGGTCGGAAGTCATCGATC
>DASWGO010000216.1:0-12993 GCA_036393695.1 Thermoplasmata archaeon | reverse complement strand
TCGACATCTGGAGCGCCCGCAGGACCGCGAAGTCGCCGCAGCCCGGGCACCACGTCGGTTTGATCTCCGACTTGTACGTGTCCATCTCGAACTCGAGTTTCACGCGACCGCCTCCAGGATCTTGTCCGCGATGTCCCGCCAAGTGAAGGGCTCGCCGTCGTACTTCCCGAAGAAGTGGTCCGGCTTGTATCCGGTCTCTGCCCGGAGGAGACGCGTGAACTGGCCGGTGTAGTTCCCCTCGATCGCGAGGCTCTGTTTCACGTGCTTGAGGATGTCGAGGGTCGCTTCGGCGTGGAAGGGGAAGAGGGTCGGGAACTCCAGGCTGTTCACCCGGATTCCGCGCGCTTCGACGCTCTGAATCGCCTCGTGGGCCGCGCCCCAGGTGGACCCCCAGTGGATCAGGGTGAGGTCGGCGTCCTCCGGCCCCCACAGCTCTGGCGGTGGCGTATCCTTCCGGAGCCCGTCGAGCTTCCGCATCCGCTTCTCGTGCATCCGGTTGCGTTCCGCGACGTACTCCGGGATCCCGGCGAGGACGTCGGAGATGAGCTCGCTGTTCTCCATGTGCTCGTCCGTTGCCGCAACGAACTGATATCCTTTCATGCCGGGGATCGCCCGCGGACTCACGCCGCTTTCCGTGAGGAGGTACCGCTTGAACTCCTTGACCTCTCCGCCGTTCGCGGCCGACATGCCGCGCACGATCGGGACGTTAAAGTCGGGCTTTTCGACGGTGCGGTAGCCTTCGCCCAGATAGAGGTCGGAAATCAGGATGATCGGCGTCTGGTAGATTTCCGCGAGGTTGAACGCCTGCGCGGTGAGACGGAAACACTCTTCGGGATTGCGAGGTGCGAGGATTGCTCGCGGCCAATCCCCCTGGCCCGCGCCCAGCGCCAAGTTGAGATCGCCCTGTTCCGTCTTCGTCGGGAGCCCGGTCGAGGGGCCGCTCCGCTGCACGAGGATCGCCACCAAGGGCGTCTCCGTCATCCCGGCCTGGCCGATCGCCTCGACCATCAAGGAGAAGCCGCCGCCCGACGTCGCCGTCATCGAGCGGACGCCCGCGAAGCCCGCGCCGACGGCCATGTTCATCGCCGCCAGCTCATCCTCGACCTGTTTGACGACGACGCCGTGCGGAGGGCCGTGTGACGCCATCCAATGGAGGATCGAAGAGGCCGGCGTCATCGGATATTGCGCGAGGAACTTCACGCCCGCCGCGAGGGCGCCGAGACAAATCGCCTCGTTCCCGGTCATCAGGTACTTCGGCTCATTCGGATACACCAGTCCGAGGTTCAGGGAACCGCCCATCTCCTCGACCGCGGTCGCGCCGAGCTTCGCCGCGGCGATGTTCTGCTGCACGACCTCCGGCTTCTTGTCCCCCCAGATGTCTTTGAACGCGCTCTCCACGTGCCGGAAGTCCAGGTCGAACAGGCGGACGGCCGCGCCCAATGCGACGGTGTTCCGCATCAACGCGTTCGGCGAGAGGCTCTGCGCCTTCTTGCGGAGGGGGATCCCCAAGAGGCGCACGTTGCCGCGGACCTTCTTCGGATCCGGCTTCGTCCCGTCGACGTCGTAGACGATCGCGCCGCCCTCGGTGACTTGCCCCTGGTGGACGTCCATCGTCTGCTGGTTCAAGCACACCACGACGTCCGGGTCCACCCCATGGGACAGGACCGGATCGAGACCTCCCCGGATCTGGGTCCAGACATGGCCGCCGCGGATCACGCTCTGATACGACGAATACGTCCAGGTGTGCATCCCGCTCCGCGCGCTGATCTTCGCGAAGCTCTCCGCGGTCGACGAGACGCCGTCTCCAGCGGCGCCGCCAATGCGAAAGACAAGGTCTCTCTTGGCCATCCGGAATCCCACCGCGTGGGCCGAAGCTCTTCTCGGGTTCCCCCCATCAACGCCATCCGAATTTAATATACTCTTGCATGTATAGAACCGGGAGGACGACGAGTTCCCCGGCACAATCCTTTTGGTCGTCAGGACGTTCCCGACGCGAACGACGTGCGAGCGGTCCCCGATTTGCCGAACCACCCGAAGCCCCTCGGGCCCTACTCTCATTGCGTCGTCGCGAACGGGTTCGTCTTCATCTCGGCGCAGGCGCCGATTGCTCCCGGGGCAAAAGCGGGCGAGTGGGCCGCACCCGACATCGCGGGCCAGACGAGACAATCGTTGAAGAACATCGCCTCGATCCTCGAAGAACTCGGGCTCACGATGGCCTCGGTTGTCAAGACGACTGTTTTCCTCGTGGACCCCGCGGATTTCCAGGCCATGAACGAGGCGTACAAGGAGTTCTTCCCTGAGGAGCCGCCCGCGAGGTCAACGGCGAAAATCGGGATCGCGAGCCCGGGCCTGAAAGTTGCAATCGAGGCGGTCGCCGTCTACGAGCCGAAGCGAGAAGAGTGATTCGAGCGTTCGTCACCGCGAGCGGGGCGTTTGCCGCTGGATTGCCTGGGCTACTACGAAGCCGAGCCTGAGCGATTCGCCGCGGTGGTCGTTCCATCTGCTCGGAAGAGCAAGCACTTGACTTCTCTGCCGTCCGGGGACGGATACATTTCCGGTTCCACGGGCTCATGGAGCCGGACGACCGTCGCGCCATCGGTCACATCGACCGCCTGGACGCTCTTCAGGCTCCGGACATCCTCCTTCTCGAGACCGACGAGTTCCTGAATTCGTTGGACGTCGGTGGTGCCTTGGATGATAATCGTCCGCTCTCCCTCCGTCGTCAGGCTGACGCCGTCACCGAAGGTCCCGTAATACTTGCCCGTGAGAAGAAACTCGAGGTCCTCCGCGACTTCCTCGGCACTCCATCCGCACGGCTCGAAGGCGACCGGGCACCGGGGGTGGAATCGACACGCGAGGGGCGGGACGATCAGATTAGGGGGGTCTCCCATGAGGACCGATCGGGTCTTCGTCTCTCCGATGACCGGGACCGACGACATCAGCGCCTTCGTGTACGGATGCTGCGGATCTCGCAGCACTTTGCCCTTGGCGCCCCACTCCATGATCTTGCCCGCATACATGACGTACACATACTCGGCGAGATACGCGACAACCGCGATGTTGTGCGTGATGAGGAGCATGCTCATGCCATACTTCTCGCGGAGCCGCCGGAGCAGGTTCAGGATTTGCGCTTGGACGGAGACGTCGAGCGCCGAGGTTGGTTCGTCGAGGATCAGCAATTTCGGGTTCGTCGAGATGGCGCGGGCGATGGCGACTCGCTGCCGCTGGCCTCCCGATAGCTCGTGGGGGTACCGGTCCTCGAAAGACTCAGGAAGACCGACCTCGCGAAGGAGATCCCGCCCCCGGATTTCGGCTTCCGCGCGAGTGCAGAACCGCGTCGAGAGCATCGGCTCCCCGATGATCGTCGAGAGTTTCATCCTTGGATTGAGGGAGGAGTACGGATCCTGGAACACGATGTTCACGAGCCGGCGCAACGCGCGGAGTTCGGATGACGACCGGCGAATGATCGAAAAGCGGTCGGCGATGGCGTCGACGCGCTCCGATGTGCCGGCGGTCCGCGCTTTCTCGTACTCGGCCAGGTCCGTGTCGGGGATGTCGAAGAGGACCTCACCGTCCGTGGGGTTCAGGAGTCGGATGAGGCAGCGGCCGACGGTGCTCTTACCCGATCCGCTCTCTCCGACGAGGCCGACGACCTGTTCGGTCTGGATCTTCAGATCGACATCGTCGACGGCTCGTAGGGAAGTCGTCGCTCGAAAGGCTCCGCGGACAGGGAAGAACTTGCTCAGGCCGTACGCCGCGATCATCATGCTACTTCCCCTCGAAGAGCCAGCACGCGACGAGCTGGTCGGTCCCCTGCCGGAAGTCGAGGGGCACGACGCTGTTGCACTTTTCGAAGGCGAAGGGACAACGGGGATGAAAGGCGCATCCCGCCGGCGGGTCGCGCATGTCCGGGACCTCTCCTTTGATCCCTTCGACAGACGTTCCCTCCAGCGTCGGAATCGCGGAAATGAGAAGTTGCGTGTACGGATGCAGGGGCTTGTGGAGGATGTCGACCGTCGGAGCGACCTCGACGATGCGGCCCGCGTACATGATCGCGATCCGGTCCGAAACCTCGGCCAACACGGCCAGGTCATGGGAAATCACGATGAACGACGCGCTCACAGAAGTCCGAATCTGCTTGACGAGCTCGAGGATCTGCGCCTGGACCGTCACGTCCACGGCGCTGGTCGGCTCGTCCATGATGACGATTTCCGGGCTATTCGCCAAGGCAATCGCGATGACGACGCGTTGGCGCATTCCCCCGGAAAGTTCGTGAGGATACATCTTCACGACCCGCTCCGCGTGGTGGATGCCCAGGGAGGTGAGGAGCTCACGCGCCTTTCGCTGCCCCTCCTTCACGAGGATGCGACGGACGAGCTTTGAGAGCACCGGGACGCGAGCAAACTGCGGAGGAATCGATCCGGTCTTCGCCACGGTCCCGATGATGTTCCGCTCCATCGGCCTGAACGGTTGCCCGCTGAGCGAGCGAATCGCCTTTTCCTTTCGCGAGATATGAATGTCCTCCCGCCTCCAAACGAACAGGACTTGTTCCTCCAGTCCGATCAGGTCGTGGTCCGCCGCGAACTTCTTGACGGCGGCCTCATCGCCACGTGTTGCTCCCAGGAGCGTCAGGACCTCCCGCATGAGTTCGGGTGTCGCCTTCGACCGCGCGAGCACTCGCCGCGCCAACAACCCGGGGTCGTGGACGTAGATCGCCTCGGCGATCTGGAACCCGATGGATAGCACGGGGTTCAGGCTGGTCATGGGCTCCTGGAACACCATGGAGATTCGCCGCCCGCGAATTCGGGTCATCGCTTTGCCGACGCGGCGCAGGACCCGCTCATGCTCTTTCGGCTTGAACCGATCGCCGACGCGTTCCGCATACTCCCGCGGGAGGTTCACGAGGTCCCGGTTGTCGAAGATGACCTGCCCTCGCGGGATCGACGCGTTCCGGGGCAGGAGGGACATGACGGCGAGCCCCATCGTGCTCTTCCCGCAGCCGCTTTCACCCGCGATGCCGAGGACCTCGCCGCGGCGCAGTGCGAGGTTGATTCCGTTTAGGGCCTTGTAGACTCCCCGACGCGTGTGGAACTGGACGTGAAGATCGCGAATGGCGAGGGCATCCGGCACGCTAACTCCGTCTCCGCGGGTCGATGACGTCGCGGAGGCCGTCGCCCATCAGGTTCACGGCCAACGCAAACAGCGTGATGACGGCTCCCGGCACGATGACCGTCCACCAGTAGCCGAGGGGAGCCAAGTCCAATCCGATGTTCGCGATGACCCCGAGCTCGGGGACGAGGGCATTGCTTGGGAGGAAGCCGATGAACGCCAACGTCGAAAAGATCAGGATCACGGTCCCCACATCGAGGGAAATCTGGACGAGGACCGGCGGCAGGACGTTCGGCAAGACATGCCGGAACATGATCTTCAGGCGTCCGGATCCCGAGGCCCGCGCGCTCTCGATGAACGTCGCCTCCTTCGTCGTGAGTGTCAGGCTTCGACCATAGCGGGCGTACAGCGGCCACCAGATGATGATCAGCGCGAGGGCCATGTTGAGAAGGGTCCGACCGATCACGAACCCAACGGCGAGCGCGAGGATCAGAAACGGCACGGAGAAGAAGACGTCGGTAATCCGCATCATCGCTTCGTCGAGCCACTTGCCGGTGTAGCCCGAGACGACTCCGATCAGCGTTCCGATCGCCGCCCCGACGAAGACGATGAAGAACGAAATCGCGATGTCGACCCGGATCGCCTTCATCACGAGCTGTAGCAAGTCGAGACAGCCGATCCCCGAGAGACCATATTGGATCGTGCCAAACAGATGGCCGATCGAGGGAGGTTCCGGAGCCGCGCCCACGCACTCCGGATTCGTCTGCGTGAACTGGGGAGGCACGACGTCGTTCGGATATTGCACGCCGAGGACGCCTGGAGCGATCTGAACGATGAGGGCGTCACCAATGAACAGCAAGAAGATCGCGAGGCCCGCGACGGCGGTCTTATTGGCGAAAAACACCCTCGCCGAGAGTTTCAACTCATCGAACCGGACGTTTCTTCCGCTGAGCGTGACCGTCGCCATGGGTTCTCATTCGTATCGAATTCGTGGATCGAGGAACGCGTACAGGACATCCAAGATCAGCGTCGTGGCGACAAGAATGAGTCCGAAGACAAAGGTCGAACCCATCACCACGCCGACGTCGCCGTTCAGGAATGCGACCGTCGTCCACCAGCCGATGCCCTTGAACGTGAAGATGTACTCGATGACGACGGCGCCCCCGAACAAACCAGACACAAGATATCCGTACGACGTCACCGTCGGAAGCAATGCGTTCTTCTTCGCGTGAAAGTTGTGGACCAACCGCTCCGGGACGCCCTTCGCTCGCGCCAGACGGACGTAATCCTGCTCGAGCACCTCGAGCATCGACGCGCGAAGGATCCGAATGATGCCGGCCAAGAGTGCCAGGGTGAGTGCGAGAGCGGGCAAGATCACATGGAGGAACGAGTTCCACGCAACCGTCCAGTCGCCATGGAGGAACGCATCGATCGCAAGGATGTGGGTCGGATAGGAGATCGCGGTCGTGTGATCGAACCAGGCGTCGGGAATCGTCGGTAGCAAGATCGGATCGACGTTGCCCTGGTCCGGGAGGAGGCGCCAGCCGGTCCCGAGCGTGAGGAAAATCCCGAAGCCGATCAGGAAGATCGGCATAGAGTACAGGGTAAACGTCACGATGCGAACCGTTTGGTCGAGGATCGAATCCCGGCGTGCGGCGGAATATACGCCGATGGGAATCGAGATGACCCACGTCAGGAACGAAGCGACGAGTGTCAACATGATCGTGTTCGGCATGAACCAGATGAAGCCCGTCGCGACCGGTTGCCCGATCGTCGTCGAGGTCCCCATGTCTCCCTGAAAAACCGCCCCGAGCCAATAGAAGTACTGGATGTAGACCGGATCGTTCAGGTGAAACTTTGCCGTGAGCTCCTCGACCAGCTTTTGTCGGGCGGTCCCCGTCAGGTGGGGATTGATGTATTGTGCGAGGAAGAGCGAGTTCCCGCCGATGTGCTCCAGCGCGAAGACGAGGAACGTCAGGCCGATGATCGTCGGAACGAGAAGGATGAGCCTCCGGACGACATAGATCCAGAGCTTCACAAGGGTCGCTCCGAAAAAAAGAGGCCCGAGGGGTAGAAAAAGGTTACCCCTTAACCCACCAGAAGAAGCACGAGTCGGCGCCCGCCCCGATCGTGGGGTTCGTCTGATAGCCCCAGTTGCCTTGGTATGGCGACATGTAGGGCTTCACGATCCAGGAGCCGGTGCTCTGGAACGCGTACACGTACATGTAGAGACCGACCGCGGTCTGCTCGGCCTGCGCGTACTTCTGTGCGGCCAGCGTCGGATTGGGCTCGGTGTCCGCTCCCGTTATCTGTGTCGTCAGGCTGCGGAAGGCCGACGCCTGGGCACTGTAGAGCGCGGCCTCTCCGGGATGGGCCGCCGCGAGGCCGTTCAGATAGGTCTGATCCCACCCGTTCGGTCCCGGATACGTTCCGCCCTCGAGGTACATCGCGTCCGTGTAGTCCGACGGGTACGGATAGTCCGCGATCCACCCGAGGAAGTAAAACGGCATGGGGTTCGCGCCGGGAACCGACAGCCCGATGATCGTGTCGAAGTCCAGGAAGACCGGCGACATCACGATGTTCGGGTCGATGGATGCTAACGCCTGTCCGAGCACGATCGCGGCCGTAAAGTCCGTGGTGTCGCCCGTCGGGACGACGAACGGGAAGTTCACCGAGACGTTGTACATGCCGGACTGGTAAAGGAGGGACTTCGCCTTCGCGAGGTCGTAGTTCGGACAGCCCGACAGGCTCGTCGGTGGCACATAGTACGGCAGGCCCTTCACGATGACCCCGCAGTACGGGCTCCCGAAGTTAAACCCGTACTTCTTGTTGCCTAGGATATTGTCTACGTAGTTCGTGTAATTGAACGCATACGCAAACGCCTTGCGGACCAGCGGGTTCGCGAAGTAGTCCGCTGGGATGCTGTATCCCGGGCCGATGTCGGAGGCGATGAGCGACGTGGTAATGTTCACGTTGAACACATCGAAGAATTCCGTGATCGACGGGAACGGACCGTAGATCTGGGTCTGGCCGGCTGTCACGAGCGGCTGCAACGCCTTGTAGTACGGTGGCGGCAAAAGGGTCACGATGTCCCCTTGTCCGCTGACGTACAGCTGGTAGGCGACGGCCGGAGACGACACCCATTCGATGATGATCGTGTTGTTCTGCTTCGGGATGTTCGGGATCCCGGGGAAATGGGGATTGGGCGTCAGGACCACCGCGGTGCTCGGGACGTACGTGTTGATCTGGAAGGGCCCCGAAGCCACAGGATGGAACTGAACCAATGTGTTATAGCTCCCCTCTTTCGCCTGATCTTGGTACGCGAGGAAACCGTCCGGGGTGAACGTGATGCCCGCGTCGACGCTCTGTAGCCACGCCGCGTCCAAGATGCCCATGCCGAGTGGATCCGAAACGGCCGTGAAGAAAAGGGACGGCGGGGTCGGATTCACGAGGTGGAACGTAACCGTGTCCGTCGCGTTGTCGTACGTGACCGCGTTCATGATCGACGTGAAAGCCGCGGCCTTGTTCGTGGCGTTCACAATGCGAATGAACGGCTGGAAGAAGGGCGGTGCGGTCCGCGGAATCAGGTACTGGCTGATAATCCAGTCCGCCGTACCGGGCCGGCCCCCTTGGAACAGCATCGAGCGAATCGTCGTATACCAAACGTCGAAGGCCGTGATCGGATCTCCGTTCGAGAAAGCGACGTCGGGGCGCAGATGGAACGAATACATGGTGAAGTTGCCCGTGATGCCACCATTGGCGACCGTCGGGATGTCGGAAGCGAGATACGGGAACCAAGTCGTCGTGCTGTTACCGTTGTAGAATATCAGCGTGCCCTGGGTGTTTACAACGACCTCGAAACTGGTCGTGTCGTACGCGATCAGGGGATCGAAGGTGACAGGCCCTCCGGGCGAATTGACGAGTTCGGTAATGACGCCGGGGGAAGGCACAACCCCCCTGTATCGGACGACGGCGAAGCTGCCGACGGCGATCGTGGTTCCGAGTGTGACGCTGAAAGAGTTGACTCGATTCGTGTTCGCGAACGTGATGTTAGACGTGCCGTTGTGAATCTCCGTCGTGAGGGTCTCCGCGGTGAAGAGAGTCAGCGTTGCGGTGTAGAGCCCGGACGAGGTGTAGGTCACCGGGATCGGATTCGTCACCGGGAATGACGTCGCCGGGTCCGCGGCAATGGTCATCGTCTGCCCATTGCCGAAGTCCCACGCGTAGCGATCCACCGCCACTGTCAGCGTTTCCGTGTCGGTGATATTGGTCGTCACGTTGTGGTGCGAGGTGGATTTTGTAAAGAGCTGGGAAATCTCGGTGAAGTTGCCATAAATGTAGATCGGCGTATTGACGGCCGCAATCGGCGCGGTCGGGTTCAAGCTCGTGTTGAAGTAGATCGTCGGGACGGCGACGAACTGAGACAGTTCGAATGGGATGTCCGGGACGATGGTCACCTTGAACAGGGAAGCGGAATAGTCGTTCACGACCGTTCCGTTCGACGGAAAGAATTGCTGGACCCAAACGAGGTAATTGCCCGGGACGCTGTAGGAGTAGTTGAAGCTTGAATCGCTCGTCTCGATGACTTGCCCATCGCCCAAAGCGACTCTGGCTTTGGCCCCCTGCTTCAGACTCGAGACCACGAACTTCAAGGGTTGCCCTTGCACGCCGGTGGGCTGTGCGGATTGGACTGAGAACGTCCCACCAGACGGGGGAGGCGTCGGCGGCGTAAGGAGCCTGAAAGTCGTGTACGCCAGGGCGCCGGCGAGGACGACGATGATCGCGACGAGAATCACGAGGAGTGCGCGCGACCGCCCGCCCTTCTTCGTTTCCACGAGCGGTTGCGCTTCCGGCACGGAAGACCCGGACGATTCCATCCTGCCCCTCCTAACTGTCCGGGGTCATGCCGCGACCAATATTACTGTGTTTTGGCTCACAACTCGAAACGTGGTTACCGCCTCCGGAACCTCGGCGGAGAGGAACTGATCGACTTGGCCCCAAAGCATTTCGCGGTGACAGACGTCCAGGCCTTAGGTCGGTCAAGGACGGCAAGGGTCCTTATCGGAGGGCAGGCTATTCCAGGTCACGCCGGCCTCTATCGAGCCAACGCCCCGCAAAATGGAAATCAGAGTCGATTCCGACGCTCCCTATCGCGTCCGAACGAGCCTCGAGCGACACGGAAGGGTCGGGTGGTACGAGTGGACGCTCCGCGAGTTCATCCGGTATGTATTCGGGATTGGGATCCTCGGATTGCTCGTCTTCGTTCCGCTCCAAATGGAGCTTTCGTGGCTGCCGAATAACGCGCCACCCAGCTTCGACCCGTCGGTAGTCGCGGTCCTCGCGGTGCTCGCCATGATCATCATCGGTATAATGGCAATTCTGGCGTACCGGACGGTGTGGGGCGATAGCGGATGGGTGGACCGGAGCGTCGCCCGTCATCGCGCGGCGTCCAGATCCAGCGAAGGGCCCGCTTCGGTCCGACCGTAACGAACGTTTCAGAAAGCCACGCGCGCAAGCGTCTTCGTCGCCTTTACGCCCTCGATCGACCGGATCTTCGACACGACCAGTTTCCCGATCGCGTCGTACGAATCGGCTTCGACCTTTGCGATTAAATCGTACTCCCCGAACAGCGGATAGAGCTCGACGATATCCTTGATCTTCGTGAGCTTCTGGTAGACTTCCTTCTCCCGCGTGGGTTCGATGTCGATCAGGACGAATCCGATGGCCGTGTCGACGCCTCTTGTTTTTGCGTACATCCGTGTCGTAGATAAGGATATCGAGCGCCGCGACAAAACTCGAAATTACCCGGGTGGAATAATTCCGGCACAACGTACTCTCAGGTCGGATTTCCGAGACTGAGGTTACAAATAGCGCCCAAGCAATTTTTCATCGGTGCAACGCAAACGCGGCGCGCCCGGCAACCCGGCGCCCACCTTCCCGGTCGAGACGTTACGGCATTGGTACGTGACGCCATTCGGCGGCATGTCCGTCGAACTCGAGCCGTTCCAGGTCGGCATCAACCGCGAGGCCATCGAGACGAACACGTCGCTCGATCCGTCGACGGACCGCGTTCGCGTCACCGTCCTCGGCCGCGTGCGTCGGCCCCTCCTCCTCGATCGATTCTTTGAGGTCGTCCCGCTGGATGAACGCCATCCGGAGGCGCTGAAGCGGTCCCCGATGGGGGAGGCCGTGTTCCCGGAGGGAGACGACGTCTTCCGCCCGCGGGAATCCCCCCACGCAGGAGATGACGTCGTCATCAGCAGCGTCGCGGGCCAGCGCCTTGGTCTCGTCGACTCTAACGCGTTCGCGGAGATCCTGCAGGAGCTGTTCCGCAACCCTCGAAATCCGGATCCGGAGAACGCCTGACGGCTCGCCGATTCAACTCGCGCCGCCGCACGGCTCGAAATGGTTTTTATCGGGCGCCGCCCTAGGTCCATCGGATGCGAGTCGGCGTCATCGGGGTCCAAGGCGACGTGACCGAACACGTCGACGCGGTCGCCCGCGCGATGAAGGACTACGGCAAGGAGGGCGAGGCAATCGCCGTCCGCCGACGGGAGGACCTCGCGCGCGTGGACGGCCTCACGATTCCGGGCGGAGAGAGCACGACGATCTCGAAGCTCCTCGTGAAGCTCGGCCTGTTCGACGATATCGTGCGTCGCGCCACCGACGAAGGGATGCCGATCATGGGGACGTGCGCGGGGTGCATCCTCCTCTCGAAGGACGCCGGGACCCAGGCGGAGAAGACGAAGACGCGCCTGCTCGGGCTCATGGACATGGCCGTGGACCGCAACGCGTTCGGGCGGCAACGGGAGTCGTTTGAGGCGGACCTCCAAGTCCAGGGGCTCGACTCCCCATTTCACTGTGTGTTCATCCGCGCTCCGGCCATCCTGCGGACGTGGGGCGAATGCACACCGCTCTCGCAGTACAAGGACCGCATCGTCCTCGCGCGACAAGGCCATCTCATCGCGTCCGCGTTCCACCCTGAGTTGAGCGGCGACCTGCGCATCCACCGCTGGTTCCTGGATCTCGTCTAGAAGAGCACGATGACGAGAGCGCCGAGGGCGATCGCTCCGCTGAGCGTCACGTAGAGCGCGGGCCGAAGGACGGCCATCGTCGAATTGATCGAGGTCGTCAATCGAGACGCGGACTGCGGTCCGAAGATTCGGAAGTTCGCGATCTCACCCGCGAACGCGGCCACTTCGACCTCCTCGAGGTTCGCGATCGCCTCCCGGACCGCGCCTTCCGCTTGCGCGAGGATCGTCTGGCGATCGAGGGCCGCGCCGACAGCGTTGAAACCGTCCATCGACAGGTTGACGGAGTGGTTGTCCGTCGTCATCGCCTCGGACTCTGTGACGAGGCCGGCGAACCGCGATCGGATCTCGTCTCGAATTCCGGGGACCATGTTGTTCCCGTCGAACAGGACGTATGCGGTCCGCTGCCCGCCCGTCTCGATCACGAGCGCCTCGATGCCACGCGCGCCGATCCCCTGGTCCGCTGTGGCGAAGCCGCGTCGGGAGGCGTACCCCACGCGGACCCGGTCCTTCGGCGCCTGCAGCGCGGCTTGCGTGGCGGCTTTCGCGGCCTGGATGATCTCGTGACTCCGCTCGCTCCCGAACAACGTGAGCCCCACTCCGGGTTCGAGGCAGTTGTGCGCATCGACGAAAATCGCGTCCCGCGCTCCGACGAGTCGCGCCTCCTGGACAGCGGCGTGGCCCGTGGCGCTGTCGATGTCGTCCGTCGGGCTTGGCGCGAACGATGCGACAATCAACACGACGTCCCCGAAGGCTTGGGCGAGGGCGCTTGCCCGCGCGTACGTGACCCGGCAGGCGCGACCGACCTTTGGGCCGAAGGCGGCCACGCCAACCATCTCGCGGACCGCATCGG
>DASWGO010000215.1:0-5524 GCA_036393695.1 Thermoplasmata archaeon | reverse complement strand
CGGGTCTGCGGGCGGAAACTAGAGACGCCGGGCCGATCGGCGCCGACCAATTCCCCGGTCGCTCTCCAGCGCGTGACGAGCGGACAGGTCTTCACGGCCGTTATCGCAGAACCAGCCAAGAAGCCTGCGGCCGATCGAGCTGCAAGTGATCCCGCACCGCGCGCGGCGGCCGTCCCGGCGGTCGAGCCCGAGGTGGAGGATCACTCCGACGTGATGGCAGCGGCCGTGGACGGCATACGGGCCAAGGCGCAGGGACAGGGCCATCGCTTCAAACCGTACGTCCGGGCGAGCGATCGCAAAGCGACAACTCCGGCAGCGAAACAGGAAGCCGCGAAACATCTGCAGGACGCGGTCGCCCTCCTTCGCGAGACGCGGTTCGAGGATTCAATCGACCCGCTTCTCAAGGCAATTGCCCGCGACGACGAAGACCGGCGGTCGTGGATTCTCCTTGCGGAATCCTATCTGCGGCTCGGCCGGCCGTACAAGTCCGCGGTTGGGTACCTGCGCGCCCTCGAGTTGAGCCCGAAGGATGAGCAGGCGTGGCTTGGACTCGGCCGTGTGCTGAGGATGCTGGGCGATGCGCCGACCGCAAGCGCGGTGCTCGATCGGGCCGCACTGATTCATCCAACTCACGCGGAGACCTGGGTGGAGCGTGGCCTGATCTTCGAGTCCCTCCAGAATCTCCCGGAGGCCGCTCGGAGCTTCGCGAAGGTCCTCGAGCTTCGGCCCGACCACCGCCTCGCGCAAGAGAAGTCGCAAGCGATCGGATCCAAAATCGCCGAGTCCCAGGCATCCGCCCGGACACTCAAGCCATCGCGAGAAGTCTCGCCGCCCCTCGCGGAGTCGATGGGACCAACGGCGGAAGAGGAGCGGGAACGAGACATCCTGGACGAGATGGAGGAGGCGTTCTCCATCGAAACATCGTTGACAGCGAAGCGAGCCGGCGCGGCGATTGCCCCCGAAGGCCCGGGCGAGCGTCCCGCGCGCGTGCGCACCTTCGTCGAAGGCTTGGACGAGACGCTGGAAGGTGGGATCCCGTGGGGCCACGTCGTCCTCATCGAAGGCGCGCCGGGGACGATGAAATCCTCCCTCGGGTTCTCGATCCTCCTGCAGAACGCGGCGCGGGCAGGCCTGCACTGCCTGTACTTGAGCCTCGAGGAACGCGGGTCGAGCCTCCTCAAGCAGATGGGGTCCCTCGGACTCCACCTCGAGGTCCCGAAGGGATCGCTCGTCGTGCTCGACCCGAGGACGGCGACGAATCTCCTCGGCGAGAAGAAAGACTGGCTCGAGGGCCTCCGGGCAGGGATTCGCTCGGTACAGGAACAGCGGGGGCTGGACCTGATCGTGATCGACTCGCTCGAAGCACTGGAGGTCCTCGCGAAGTTCAAAGACCGCAGGCGGGAGATCTATCGGCTCTTCGAGTGGCTCCGCGACCTCGGGATCACGAGCTTCCTCGTCACGGAACGGCCGGATTGGGTCGTCGCGGGACATGTGCTCCAGGGCCGATACGACGAGGAGTTCCTCGCCGACGGCGTGATCCATCTGCGGATGCACCTGGTGACGGACTTGACCGCCCAGCGCCGCCTTCGCGTCGTCAAGATGCGAGGGACGAAACACAACACCGGATATCTCGCGATGGACTTCGACGAGGGCCGGTTCCGCGTCACCCGCGCGATGAGCTCGTGAGGGGACCGATGGCGCGCCCCCTGATCAAGACCCACATCCGCGGCTTCGACGAGGACGTGCTGCGGGGAGGCATCCCGCAAGGCCACGTCGTCCTGGTCCGCGGGGCGAGCGGGACGATGAAGTCCTCTCTCGCGTACTACGTCCTGTACCACAACGCGCTCGCCGGAGCGCCCGGTCTGTACGTCACCCTCGAGCAGACGGCGGCGGGCCTCCTCGAACACATCGCAGGGCTCGGGTTGAAGGCCACCTCGGTCTCGGACGCGCTCCCTATTCTCGATCTGAGTCGCGGCCGGGAGTATCTGGAGGAGATGGTTGCGAAGGTCGGGTCGATGGCGGAGACCGCGGCTCCGCGGGGCGAGGCGCTCCTCGCGGTCCTGAAGGCGAAGATTTTCGAGTTGCGCATGAAGCGGAACTTCCGGCTCCTGGCGATCGACTCGTGGGACGCCCTCGAACTCGTTCTCGAGTTCGCGGATCGACGAGCGGAGACGTTTGGATTTTTCGAGTGGCTACGGGACCTGGGCGTCACGAGCCTGTTGATTTCCGAAGAGCCCTCGCTCGAGGCGCCGCCGACCGCGCTGGAGGAAGAGTTCCTCGCGGACGGGATCATCCACCTTCGGCTCGAGCCCGTCACGGAGACCGCGTTCCAGCGTCGCGTGCAGTGCGTGAAGATGCGGAGCGTGAACCAAGACAGCGACGACCACACCCTCCTCTTCGAGAACGGGCGGTTCGAGGTCGCGCGGGCGATCGGGTGAGCCGATGGACGCCCGCCTCCGGACGTTCTTGGTCCGCTCCGGATTCTTGTTCCTGATTTCCCTCGTCCTCGTCGCGGGATTCTGGTACCACCGCGAGTTCTACCAGGTCGGCTTCACGAACCTGCTCATCATCGGCGGCGTCGTCACGTTCCTCGTGATCTGGGCGGCCCGACTCGCCCTCTCCGGGGAATTGCCCCGCGGTCGTCCTCGGGGCGAACTGGCGTTCTCCGTCGAGGAAGGAGACCGCCTTCTGAAAGCGGTTGCGCGGCTCGTCGTCCGGCCGTCCGAGGGGACGACCGTGCCCGGGGTGGGACACGTCGTGCGCGCGGTGTATGAGACCGGTCCCGAGTTCGGGCGCCTGCTCATCGAGGACGCAAGGCGAGCCTTCCTCTCCGACCTCACGGATGCGGACGCGCGGCAGGCCGGGTTTCGCTCCGCGGCGGAGCTCCGCGAAACGGGTGCAACCCGATGGCGGTGGCGTTCCTCCGACACCGTGACCGTCCTGCAGGTCCGACCTCTGGGGGCGCGCCATTGAACATTTCGAGTGCGGCGATCCTCGCGGGGGTTGCAGTGGATGCGTGGTTGCTTGCCTTCATCGCGATTCGGGGCCGTCGACCTTGGCTCCAGGCCACGTATACGGCATGCAGCCTGGCCTACCTCGCTCTCGGCGCGGCCTTCGTCGGGACGAACGAGGGTGTGCTGGCCGCCCTTCGCGACGATATCGCGTTGGGCATTCTACTCCTCTCGCATGCGCTGACGGCGATCCTCGTCTTGGGACTCATCCATGGAAGAGCGCTACCGCGACGAAGATCCGTTGCCTTTCTCCTCCTCATTCCGGTCCCGCTGCTCACGTACCTCGGGCCAATTGAGCGATGGACGGCCGCCACGGCATACGAGGGGAGCATCCTCGGCGGTTTCCTCGTCCTGTGCCTCGGGATCGCGCTCGCGGAGACCGTCTACGCCCGGTACTCGTCCCGGTTGCTCGCGGCGCACTCGTTCTGGCTCGGCGTCGGCGTCATCGCCCTGATCGTCGCGGGCCCCGTCTACGCGTACGAACTCGAGTTCCTCGGAGAGACATCGCTCGCGGGTGCGAATCTGGCGTCCCCCATCGCGCTCGCATGTTTCGCTCTTGTGGCGGTCCAAGCAGACCCATTCCCGATCGCGTCACGTCCGTCGAAAGGGCAGACGAAGCCTGGGACTCTCCCGGCTTCCGACGCGATCGTCTTCGAGGAAATCCGTCCCAAGTACGCGCTTCGAACGGCGCACGAGGAGTCCTCCAGTGGACGCGCCACGCTGATCTTGGGCCGTAGCACTCCAGCGATGGCCGCAAGCGGGGCGGGATTCGCCGCCGTCCGACCCGCGCGCCACGCATCATTGAGAGCTCTGACGACCGCATCCGAATTCCTCGCCACCTCGCGCGGCGGCTTGGCGATGGTCGAGGACCTGGCCGATCTCTCGGCCCTCTCCGAGTGGCCGCCCACCATCGAGGCCGTAGTCCGGCTGCGACATGTAGCCCGCGGCACGGCGTCCACTGTGATCTTTTCGACGTCTCGCCTCACCGACGCGGAGCGTCGCGCTCTGAGGGACTTACGGTTCACCTGGTGGTCGCTCCCCGATCCGGCGCGAGAAATCGAAGCGATCCTCGCGCAATCGTTCGGCAACGGAGCGGTTCGCCTCCTCGCGTCGTTCAGCCGGGCCCACGGTTTCCGGCAGGAGGAACTCACCACCGATCACGTGCCTGCCCTCCTCGACTTCCTCACGCGCGCGGTCACCGAACTCTCCGGCGTCGTCGCAGGGACCGCGGGTCACGGTCTCCGGACTCAACTCGAAGCCGCCGCGAGCGGCCTTCGTTCGTTCGCGGCCCAAGGCGCCGAGGAGGTGGCCCGCGGCAAGTGGCCCTCCCGGATCTCGTCCGAGGCGCACCCGGACCTCCTCGTCACCGCCGCCGACTACTGGAAGGGCAAGGAGATGGAGGAGCTCTTCGCCGCTGCAGAGTCCGTCGGTGAACGCGAGCCGCTCTTCGAGAGAGCGCGCGCCGTGTTCGTGGAGCAGCTCGGGGATTCCGGCGAGAGCCTGCTCCGCACGCAACTCGCCCACCTCGGCAAGAAGCCCGAAGAACTCGACCCTTCGGACCTCGTTCGAATCGCGGACCGCGCGAGCATCGACCTCGGGAGCCTCGCGGCAGTCGTGGATATTCCGCAGGAGAAGGCCCGGATCCGAAAGCAAATTGATTCGATTCGCCAGCGGCTGGAACTCATCGTGGAGGAAGAAAAATGAAGCGAGTCTCCACGCACATCGAGGGACTCGACGAGGTCCTCGGAGGCGGAATCCCGGAAGGGAACGTCGTCCTCGTCTCCGGGGCACCCGGCACGATGAAGACGTCGCTCACGTACCACATCCTGCACTCGAGCGCCCTCGACGGGTCGCGCGGGCTGTACGTCTCGCTCGAGCAGGGCCGGGCGAGCTTGATCGACCATACAGAAGGCCTCGGCTACCGGCTCGATGACACCCACGGAAACCTGAGCGTCCTGGACCTCGGCACGCTGCGGAAGAAGCTGACGGGATCGGCGGAACAACCGTGGCTGGACCTGTTCAAGCTCTACACGCAAGGGATTCGCAAGTCGTTCGACTACCGGTTCCTCGTCCTGGACTCTCTCGATGCGCTCGAGATCCTTGCGAAGTTCCGTGAGCCGCGACGGGAGATGTTCTCTCTCATCCGTTGGCTTCGGGACCTCAAATGCACGGCGTTTCTCCTCGGAGAGCTGCCGACGGACCGCACGGGTGGTGCGGATCCCCGCCGCGCTGCGTACGCGAAACACAAGGAGGATTATCTCGTGGACGGGATCTTGCACCTCCGGCTCGCGCGACAGGGCGAGTTCGGGATGCAACGACAGTTGCGGGTTGTCAAGATGCGGGGGACGCGACACGACACCGGCTATCACGCACTCGTCTTCGACAACGGCTTCCGGGTCACGCGCGGATTCGCATAGCCTTCGAAAGGTAAACCGACGTCGATTCTTTCTAGAGCGGGGTGGAGTCGCGGTGACAGTCGCTAGACCGATTGTCACGTCTATGACCGATTTTCT
>DASWGO010000214.1:0-5136 GCA_036393695.1 Thermoplasmata archaeon | reverse complement strand
CGGCGCACGGGTCTTCGAGAATATCCAGATGACGGGTCCGAGCTTCATCATCATGGATGGCGATCAAGCGAACGTCGCGGTCGTGCAGTTCGCGGCCGGGGACGTAAGCCTGCTCACGCTCGTCGACCGAAGCGCCAACCTCGGAGTTCTCAAGATTGAAATGAAGCGCACTGCCGCGCGGATCGCGGAGGCGCTCGGCATTGCCTTCGGCACCGCATCTGGCATCTCGGAACTCTTCATCATCACCAAAGCCGGAATCCTGATCCGCCACTACTCCGACACGCTACGGACCGACCTCGATCGAGACATCCTGAGCGGGATGCTCGTCGCAGTCCAAGAGTTCGTGAAACAAACCCTTTCGTCGAAGGCGGGAAATCTCGACGAGCTTCGGTACGGGACCTACACAGTCCATTTCGTCCGGGGCCTCCACACGATCGCGGCCGCGGTCGCTAAGGACTTGGACGCCGAGCATGTGAAGTACGCCGTGAGCGACGCCTTGCAAGACTTCGAGGATCGGTACGCCGGGATCCTCCCGACCTGGAATGGGGACGTCAGCGAGTTTGCGGGCATCGACGAATGTTTTGAAAAGGTCCTCAAGGCCTGAGAGCGATCTCCGCTGGGCAAACGGCGGCACGTGTCGGGAACCGACAAAGCTGTTGAGTAAGGACCCGGACTCGTGTCAAGAGCCCGAGAAGCTACGCCCGTTCCATTCGGAGGGACTTGATCCGTCCCCGGGCGACGGAGAACCGGCCGACGGATCGACCGCTCGGCGATCGAACGGTGGCGCGAATCTCCCCGTCCTCCGGCTCCATCTGTTCGACTGCGATGTCCTGCGGCACTCGATACGTCAAGAGCGAGGAAGTGATTGCCCGGATCCCCGCCGACTCACGCCCCGAGGCGTCTCGGAGCCTCGCATCCGTCGTGAACAGATTGAGAGCGTCGACCAAGCGACCCCGTGCCAGGAAATCGTAGAAACGTCGCACCACTTCTTCCGCACGGAGCGTCGCGGATCCCCCTGATGAACCCATTGTTCGATACACCTCATCCGTGGCGGACAAAGTCTCCGCTCGTATTCTCCATAGGCCTATGGAGTTTACGTGCCTAGGTAGACGGCGTGGTCGATGGCGATCTCCGCGATGTCGGTGGCGTAGTTGGCCGTCCGACCCAGGCTGTCCACGATCGCCGCCAAGGCGAGGAGCTCCTCCCCTTTCCTCGTGGCGACATGATGGGAGAGTCCATCGATCAGCTTCTGGTGCCTCGCGAGGTCGTCGACGGCCTCGTTCGCCGCGTCGACGTCCGCGGTCAGGAGGGCGGTGAACGCCTTGTCCAGGATGGCCATGGCAGATTCCCGGGCCGCGTCCATTTCCTTGATCAACTTCGGTTCGAGCCGGCCCTCCGCGAACGTGGGATACGTCCGGGCGATACGCTCCGCGTGGTCCCCGATCCGCTCGAGCAACTTGGCGATGAGCCGCGAATTGTGCAGCTCGATTTTCGATGCGGCGTTCGGGGGTGGCGCGCCCGCCGTATGGGCGACGTTGTACTGTTTCGCGACCATCCAGTAGAGCCGGTCGACGTCTTGGTCCCTCTGGGCCACGTCGCGCGCAAGGGCTTCATCGTGCGTCCGGAGGGCTTCCAGGGCATCCTCGTGCATCGCGCGAACGATCAAGTGCATGCGCCGGAGACACTTCTCCGCGCTGAGCTCGGCGGTGTCCGACAGATCCTGGATGATGAGGGCGTTCCTCGATTCCTCGATGACCTCCGGTCCGATGACCATGTGGCTGAACTCCCGCGCGACCTTTCGCACGAACGGGGCCATCTCGGACGGGAATCGAATCTCGATGAAACTGAATCCCCCGATGTATGCGCCGATCAGTTTCCGCAAGAGGTGGTCTCGACGCTCTTCCCCCTTCTCCTCGAACAGCCGGCGTCGCATCGGCACCTTGTCGGCCGGCCTCGGGCGAACCGAGACGGCGCCATCTCCTTCTGTCTCCAGAAAGACCGTGTCGCCGGCCTTCAGACCCGCGTCGAGGACCCAGCGCTTGGGCAAGGACACGACAAAGGTCGAACCTCCGGTCAGCTGGAGTTTTCTTCCTTCCATTCCCCTCACTCCTCGGCTACGAAGATGCTATAGAGTCAAAAGGATTACTTCCGTAGACTATATAGATTTTCCTTCGACACCGTTTGACAGGGAATATTTCGTCGGGAACCGTCATAGAGCGCCGGGGTCTCCGTCGGACCAAGGAAACCTAATCGGTGGAAACTAGGAGGAGACGGTGAGTCCAATGGCAGCAACACCGGAAGACAAGGAGCGCCTGCGGCGGGGTTCGCCGCGCAACGTCGGAATCGTGTTGGCGGTCATCGTCATCGCGTTGGCCCTCGTTGCGGTCGCCGTCTTGGCGGGATTGTTCAATCCCACACCCGTGCCGAAGGTTACGCTCCTGGGTTCGGGGGCGACCTTCCCGTACCCGTTGATCACGAAATGGTCGAGCGTGTACGTGAACGATACGGGCGGACGGGTCCAGGTGAACTATCAGGGAATCGGGAGCGGCGCAGGAATCCAGGCGATTACCGCGAATACGGTCGATTTCGCCGGGTCGGACGCTCCGCTCAAGCTGAGCGAACGCGCGGCGGCACCCGGGTTGTTGCACATCCCGGAAACAATCGGAGCGGTCACCGCGGCGTACAATGTCGCGAGCCTTTCGTCCGGCCTCAACCTGACCGGACACGTGCTGGGGGAAATCTTCCTGGGAAAGATCATGACATGGAACCATGCGAACATCTCCGCGCTGAACCCGGGAGTCGTCTTGCCGAGTTCCACGATCACGGTCGTGCACCGGTCGGACAGCAGCGGGACGACCTTCGTTTGGACAAGCTATCTCCACCTCGCGAACCCCGGGTGGAACTCCAGCGTCGTCGGCAAGTCGATCAACTGGCCGGTTGGAATCGGTGCGTCCGGGAATGCAGGGGTGGCGGGAAAAATCCTGACGACCCCGGATTCCATCGGCTACGTCGAGCTGGCCTACACCGTCCAGAACTCGATGAAAGTGGGGAAGATTCGCAACCCGGCGGGCAACTTCGTCTCGCCGAGCCTGGCGAGCACGGCTGCGGCCGCGGCTTCGGCGCCGAGCTTCCCGAGTCCAGACGGCGACTGGAGTAATGTCACGATTCTGAATGCCGCCGGCGCGAACAGCTACCCGATTGCGAGCTTCACGTACCTGTTGGTCTACAAGGAGCTCAACACAATCGGGACGTCGATGACCCAGGCGAAAGCGCAGGCGCTGGTCGAGTTCCTGTGGTGGTGCGTCCACGACCCGGGCGGGCAGCAGTACGCCGCGGGCCTGGTCTATCCGACGTTGCCGCGGACAGTCGTGACGCTCGACGAGCAGGCGATCCGAAGCATTACGTTCAATGGACAAACGCTACATAGCTGAGGATCGGTTCGCGATTGAACGGCGAATGCATCCTTTCCGTAGATCCCTGGGGGTCGGCCGACCCGTTTCGGCTGACACCCTGGGAGACCCTTTGTTTCAATGGTTTTCGACCGCCGTCGCGTTGGGCGTGGTCGGGCTCCTCGTCCTGATCACGGTCATCCTCATCCTGGCGGCGCAAGATTCCATCCGCACCTTCGGCCTCGGATTCTTGACCGGCAACGTTTGGAACCCCGTCCCTCCCTTGGTCTTCGGGGCGGTCCCGTTCGTGTACGGGACGCTGGTGACGTCCGCGCTCGCCCTCCTGTTCGGAGTCCCGATCAGCCTCGGCATCGCGATCTTCCTCTCCGAGCTCTCGCCTCCGTGGTTGCGAATCCCGCTGACGTACGTGGTCGAACTGCTCGCCGCGGTCCCGTCGGTCGTGTACGGACTGTGGGGAATCTTCGTCCTCGGGCCGGTCATGCGGGTCTCCGTCGAACCGGTGGTCCGAAGCATCTTCGGATTTTTGCCCATCTTCCAGGGGAATCCCATCGGGACCGACAAGTTCACCGCCGGGGTCATCCTCGCGATCATGATCATTCCGACCATCTCGGCGGTGTCGCGGGAGGCCCTCCTCGCGGTCCCGGACAACCAGCGGGAGGCCGCCTTGAGCCTCGGCGCCACGCGCTGGGAGACGACGCGTGTGGCGGTCCTCCGGTACGCTCGCGCGGGGATCTTCGGGGCCATCATCCTCGGCCTCGGACGGGCGGTAGGTGAGACGATGGCCGTCACCATGACGATCGGGAACCGCAATGCGATTTCCGTCTCCCTGTTCGACCAGGGACAGACCATCGCAAGTTGGATCGCGAACAACTTCCTGAACGCCACCGACCCGCTTGAGCTGAGTGCACTCATCGAACTGGGACTCGTCCTGATGCTCATGTCGCTCGTCATCAACGTCTTCGCGCGACTCATGCTGGGGCGGGTCCTCCGGCGTGGGGAGGGAGCCGCATGACGTTCCGGTTCGATCGGGACACCCGGCGGCGGTGGAAGGATCTCGCGATGAACGTCGCGGCCTTCCTCTCCGTCGTCCTCGCACTCATCCCTCTCGGGAGCCTCCTCTTCGAGGCCTCCGTCCGCGGCCTCCGCTCCATCACGCCGAGTTTCTTCACGCTCACGACGGCGAATGGCGGTATCGGAAATGCGATCCAAGGCACGCTCATCCTCATCGCCCTGACCGCCGTGATCGCACTCCCGGTTGGCATCTTGACCGGAATCTATCTGGCCGAGTACGGGAAAAATCCCGTGGGCGCCGCGGTCAGGTTCTTCGTCGATGTCATGACCCAGATTCCGTCCATCGTGGTCGGCATCTTCGCGTTCTCCCTCATTCTCGAGCTCGGCGCGGCCGGAATTGTAGATAAGCGACTCGTCTTCAGCACGACCACGGGGGTTATCGCGCTCTCGACAATCATGATCCCGTTCGTCGCCCGGACTTCCGAGGAGGCCCTTCGCCTGGTGCCAATCTCGACGCGCGAGTCGGCGCTCGCCTTGGGGATTCCTCGCTATCGAGCGATCCTCCGGGTCGTGCTGCCCTCCTCGAGCAGCGCCGTGATCACCGGGGCGTTGCTCGGGATCGCGCGGGTCGGCGGCGAGACGGCGCCCCTCCTCATGACGTGCCTCGGGAGCCCGTTTTGGTGGCAAGGTCTGGATCAACCTTGCGAGTCGTTGC
>DASWGO010000213.1:0-2435 GCA_036393695.1 Thermoplasmata archaeon | reverse complement strand
CGCGTGAGAACAGGTGCGTATCGGGATAGATAATCGCGCGGTAACCTATTTATAAAGAGGCCCCGGATGGCCCGCGCAACATGCCCACCGGTCGTAGTCCTCCGGATGCGTTCGGCCGACTCGACCTCAGGAGGTCTTGGGTTGTCTAGCCGATCCGAACGGAATGGGAAGGCCCTGACGTGTTTGATCATTTGGTCCGTCGCCCTGGGTGGCCTGTTCGCCGCCTTTGTGGCACTCAGCCCGGCCGCACGGGCCGGAACCTGCGACCAGGTCGGCGGCGTCATCACCGGGGACTGGACAATCACGACCGCTCAGGTGTGTACGGGAATCATCTACTCGGTCGACGGTTCGATCAACATCAACTCCGGAGGCAGCCTCACGCTGGTCAACGGAGGTTTGAGTTTCTCCAAGGATACGTCTCATGAAGGCTACGCGCTCAATGTGAACGCGGGCGGCGAACTGGTCCTCGACCACTCGATTGTCACGACCCAGACGGATGCCATCAATCCGTACCTGAAGCTCGCCTTCACGGTCTCGGGCGCGGGCAGCCACTTCGCGATGAAGAACGGCGCGACCGTGAAATTCCCCGGTTGGTTCAACGCGACCGGCGCGACGATCGACATCACCGGCTCGCGAATCACCGGTTTCTCGTCGACCGAGCTCTTCGGCCTCGGAGTGTACCAGGACGACAACGACGACAGTCCGCTGATCTCCTGGGCGTCCACGACCGCGAGCCTGTACGGATCCCGGATCGAACGAATCTATGAGAACGCGAGCGCGCCGAGCGGCAATGCCACGGGCCCCGTCGAAGGCAACCTCGGCTTGACTGCTACCAGCAACCTGTTTGCGTACGACACGTACATCGGAGTCGATTTCTCAAACGTCCTCGGGCTGCACAACACGCTGCAGGTCGACGGAACCTCGAACGCGTACCTGTACAACGTCACGATCGACCGAACCCAGGACCCCGTCCTCAAGTCGTCGTGGCAGCCGGCCTACGTGCCGCAGGCCGCGGGCGGAAGCGTGTTCCTGTTGCGGTGGCTCCGGGCCTCCGTGGTCGATTCGACCGGGTTCCCGGTGAGCGGCGCGACGATTTGGTCGACCCTCAGTCCGAGCACGACGACCGCCCAGTATCCGGACAACGGTCTCTCCACGACGCCGAGCGCGCGGACCCTCGCGTACCTCGGGAAGGCCGCGAGCGGCGCGAACGCGTGGAACCGCACGGATTCAAACGGCCTCGCCACGATCCCGCTCTACACGGACCTGATCACGACCGCGAGCCTACCGAACGCGGAATCGTTCGGCAACTACCAGCTGACCGTCGCCTTTGGGGCGACGACCGTCCCGAGCGGCGTGGGCTTCGATCCGTACCCGGCGATCAACGCGGACGACAACACGAAGCAGGTCATGGTGTCCCTCCCCATCCAGGTGCGCGCGGGACCGGACCTGACCGTCCAGCCGGCGAGCGCCACGATGACGGTCCTACAGAACCAGCCCTTCACGGCATACGCCCTGATTTCGAACCAGGGGCAGACCACCGCGACGGCGGTCTCGGTCGGGGCCTACCTTGACGGAAACCGCGCGAGCGAGGTCGCCCGGGTGAACGGCCTGACGGTCGTCACGTCCCTGAACCAGACGTTGAACGTGGCCGGCATCGGCGCCCTCGGGTCGCACACGCTCGAGCTCATCGTCGACCCAGACAACACGATCAACGAGGGCGGAGCCGCGCAGGAGAGCAACAACTTCGCCAACATCACCTTGACCGTCCAGCCCCCGCCGGCCGGGTTCACCGCGATTCTGACCCCGTCGAGCGGCCAATCCGTCGTCTCCGGCAACTCGCTGGGCGTCACGGGATATGTCCGGGACTCGGGCTCGAATGGCATCGGCGGCGTCGTCTTGAATATTGAGCTGCGCAGCGGCGCCACGGTCCTCGCGACGAACTCCACGATGTCGGCGAGTGACGGCTTCTTCATCGGGGCGATCACGGTGCCCCAAACCACCCAGGACGGGTCGTACACAATCGTCGTGACGCCGGCGACCACACTGATTCAGCCGGACACCCGCACGATCTCGGTGCAGAGATCGTCGTCCTTCCTCTTCCAGAAGGTCCCGGTGCTCGGCATCGAGTGGTGGCTCTTCCTGGTCATCCTTGCGGCCGCAGCGGCCGTCGCGATCGGTGTGTCGCTGTACTGGAAAGTCTACGGCCTCGGCAAGATGGTCGAGTGCGGCGAGTGCGGCGCCTTCATCCCGGAGGACGCGACGACGTGCCCGAAGTGCGGCGTCGAGTTCGAGCGGGACATGGCGAAGTGCTCGAACTGCCAGGCCTGGATCCCGGTCGACGTGAAGCAGTGTCCGGAGTGCGGCGTCGAGTTCGCGACCGGCGAGGTCGAAATGGCGGACTACGGGGAGAAGATGCGTCTGCAGTACGACGAAGT
>DASWGO010000212.1:0-8129 GCA_036393695.1 Thermoplasmata archaeon | reverse complement strand
AGTGGTGGCTCTTCCTGGTCATCCTGGCGGCCGCAGCGGCCGTCGCGATCGGTGTGTCGCTATATTGGAAGGTCTACGGCCTCGGCAAGATGGTCGAGTGCGGCGAGTGCGGCGCCTTCATCCCGGAGGACGCGACGTCCTGCCCGAAGTGCGGCGTCGAGTTCGAGCGGGACATGGCGAAGTGCTCGAACTGCCAAGCCTGGATCCCGGTCGACGTGAAGCAGTGTCCGGAGTGCGGCGTCGAGTTCGCGACCGGTCAGCTCGAGATGGCCGACTACAAGGAGAAGATGCGCCTCCAATACGACGAGGTCATCGCTCGCTTCAAGCAGGAAGCCTCCCGACAGCTGGGCCGCAGCCTGAGCGAAACCGAGTTCCAGGAATGGTGGCGAAAGCAGCCGACCTTCCTTACCTTCGAAGACTGGCTCCGCGAGGAAGAGGAGATGCGCAAGATGGGCTCGAAGCCGTGCCCGACGTGCGGCACGCTCAACTCCGTGACGGCCACGGTCTGCCACAAGTGCGGATCCTTGATGCGCGATCAGCGCCCACCGAGCGGTGGAGCGGTCGTCGCAGGCGCTCCGGCGCGAAGAATTCAGGCCCGCGGGCCGATGTCTCCGCCCGGTCCGACCAACGCGCCCGCACCGATCGTCCAGAAGCGCGTCATCAAGAAGCCGATCGAAGGCAAGGAAGGCGAGAGTTCGGAAGGCCAGAGCGACGAGAATTCGTCGTCCGATGATCTCTGAGCCGGCCTTCCCCAACCCCTTTTCACTTTCTCCTCTCTAGGCCGAACCTTCCAACCCCCGCGTGGAGACTGTACCGGCGGATGGCGAACACTCGCGATGACGTGACGGCCTCGAGGCGCGAGCAGGTCCTTTCTGATCCCATCTTGTGGGGCGTGCGCAGCGGATTGACTACCTGCCACGCTTTGACCCGCCTCGCGGTGTCGAATCGTAGTAGGTACGCCTCTGGATGGGAGCGGTCGGGTCCATCCGGATGGTGTCCTGCGGGCTGAGAGCTGATGGCCCGAGCCGACTTCCGCGCGGCCCTCGGCAGAGCACGTCAGGCCTCCGCAAAAGAGGCTTTGCTGAACCGCGCCGGAGATTACACCTGGCGATTGCCGGCCTGCGTCGATCAGGGACCCAGTGACCGAATCCGATGATCGAGCCCCCCAGGGCGGCTGCTACCCACGTCAGGACAACGCCTCTCACGCATCCATTCGCCGTGCCGCACGGTCGCCTGCGAGAGGCTCCGCTTCGGGGGCGACTACCACCAACGTCCGTCTCCGAGCCGGCGGATGACCCATTCCTGGTCTCCGCTCTCGGCTATCTCGGCCAGAGACCTGCCGATCGCGTGGTGTAGCGGTTCGTGTGTAAATACATGGACGAAGAGCTTGCGCCATGAGATCGTCGTCGGGAGCGTGCCCATCTGCCACAGATGGACCGCTGTCGTACTCCGGTATTCACGGAAGCCCGGGTCCGGAAAGCCGAACGTGACTGCGAGGCGCAGAAGCCTTCCCCGTTTGGCCCGCGAAACGATGGCGAGCTCCCGCGGAGGCACCTCCGAGCGTCGGAAGTAGAACACCCACGTGATCCCGCCGTCGCGCAGGGGATGGACCTCATTCGGATCGGATACGTGGCTCACGGCGGGCTCCGTTTGGGCCCTTACTCGACCCAGGCAGTCCCGGCAAGCGGGCAACGTTGTTCAACTTTCTGCCGGGACCTGACCGACGGTGCGCGGAGGGTCTCCGGCCATCACGACACGATGCGCGAGTGCGACACTCAGATCGACTTCCGACCGGATGTCTGCGGGCTCGCTGGAGTTGCCCCTACAGCGCAGGTTGCACGCAGTCCAGGCGGGCGACCCCCAAATCAGGTAGGCGAACAGGGCTAGACTGGGCTTCCCCACGCTTGGTGGCTGGGTTTGCCCCGATTCCTGCTCCGCGAACTAGTACACGACCATCCCGATAAACGGAATCACCTGGGCGTACCACGAGGTCCGGCACGCCACGATCGGGTCGTTCAGGTGGTTGAAGGGGTTGTACGCCGGTCCGAGCCCGCCGCAGCTGTTCGGGTTGGGTCCGGTCCCGGTGAGTTGCGGGTACGTGTAGTTCGCGGGACCCGCCATACCCGAGACGAGGATGCTCATGAAGAAGGTGGCGGAGCCCCAGACATTGGCAGAGCCTGTGGAGAATGGTGTCTTGGCGTACGCTAACATCACGTACGGGGTGCCACCGGTGTCCTGGTTGAAGGTGTTGATGTCGAAGACCCCGATAGGACTCGTCACCGAACACCCGACCGGCAAGCCGGTATGCGCATACTGGAAATCGTTGATGTTCGCAGCCGTGCCGGGGTACGGTGCGACTCCGCCCGCGTTCGCCGCGATCGCCGTGCTGCACGGCGCGACAATGAAGGCCACGGCACCGCTCGCGGACTGGGTGTTCTGGAAGAACGCTTCACTCCATCCATCGATGAAGATCGTGGTGTTGCCGTGATTCACCATCTTGTAATGGAATAGGGCTCCGCCGTTCCCGTTCAGTTGGGCTCGCGTGACCCGGTACGGCTGGTACGTGCTCGGCGAGTTGTACGCGGAACTAAGGTTCGACACCCAGACCTCCCCGGTCCGGATCTGGACGTAGCCGATGTACTGCCACAGCTGGCTCGGGATCGTCCCGCCATTCCCACCTCCGCCGGTGAGGGGCGCAACCACGTCCAAGACGAGGCGGGTCGTCGTCTGGTGGCCTTTCAAGTCAGTCGCATTCAGCAGGATGATGGATCCGGCCCAGCTGAGGGCGGGATACGGAGGTTTCGTGCAGGCGCTCCCTCCGAGGGAGAAAATCTTGTCTCCCGCGATGCGGTCCGGGGAGACCCCGTTATCGTTCATCTGCTGGGGGGCGGCACACGAAGTGCCTGACCCATACCACGCGGTGATCGTCACGTAAACCGAATTCACATTCAGGTCGTTGTCCGGGTCCATGAGCTTCGCGAAGATGTAGAATCCCTGGGTCGCCTGGACTGGGTCGATCTCTTCCGTGGCCAAGATTCCGTCCGTCCACTTATCGATAAACACCGGGGGACGCGTGCCGGCCGGCGCGTTCATGGGGCCGGTCCATAGGATGACGCTCTTCAGGTTATCGACGATAATGATCGTGATCTGGTCCGAGGACCGGAGGCTGAAGCTCTTGTACCCCCAGCGCTCGCCGATGTCCCAGACGCTGTCCGTCCCGTCCAGGAGGCCGCTCGGGGTCACCAGGAAGCCGTTGAACTTGTGCAGGATGACGATGTCCGTCTGCGGGGCGCTCGTGCCGCGCTGCGACGTGACGTAGATGATCGTCGGCACGGGCTGCAGCGCCTCACCGCCCTGATGGGTGAGCGTGATATTCACGCCGATCTCTACGCCGAGGGGGTTATAGATCGGGTTCATCACGGACTGCATGTCCGTCCGAGCCTGCGCCGCGGGCGTGGGGATGGCGGAAACCCAGACGATGATGACGGAGAACAGCACGACGGTCATCGCGAGGATCAGGATCGTGCCGATGACTTCCGACACACCCGACTCGTCTTCGCGGAGGATGGTTCGCATGAGATGGCCTCCCGGTGGGCTGAGGGAGAACACACTTGCACCCGACCCGACGATATATAAATTGTTCGTGGTAGTTACCAACCCGTGATAGCGTGAGAATCACGAGGCACGCGTGGATGGCCCTTCTCCCGGTACACGAACAAATCTCGAAGTCGAACGTGAACGCGGGACCTCCTGTCTGACGCAGCGCGAGGGGTACGTGCGATCGTGAGCCATTGGGGATCGCCACGGTTCCGCGTCTCGCTGGTGGGGAACGCGGCGGCGGCGGCGGGGAGGGCTGTCGCCTGAAACCGTTTCTTTTATTACCGAGACAAGATAAAAGGCGACGTCCTGGAAATTCGGATGTTCTCCCGCCTGAGAACAGTTCCGTATCGGGATGGATAATCATCCGAGAACCTTTTTAAGAATCTGTCCGGGATGGGCAGCGGTACATGCCCACCGGTCGCATTTCTCAGGACCTAGCCCGGTGCCTCAACCCGCACAGGTGTTCCGATGTCTAGCCCGGCCGAACGGAATGCGAGGGCCCTCACGCTCCTCATCGTTTGGTCGGTCGCCCTCGGCGCTCTGGTCGCTGCGCTCCTTGCGCTCGCCCCGGCCGCGCGGGCCGGAACCTGCGACCAGGTCGGTGGCGTCATCACCGGGGACTGGACGATCACGAACACGCAAGTGTGCAGCGGGATCCTCTATTCGGTCGACGGCACGATCAGCATCAACTCCGGCGGCAGCCTCACGCTGACCGACGGCGGCCTGAGTTTTTCCAAGGACACATCGCACGAAGGGTACGCGCTCAACGTGAACGCGGGCGGCGAACTCGTGCTCGACCACTCGATCGTCACGACCCAGACGGACTCGATTTCTCCCTTCCTGAAACTGGCCTTCACGGTCTCGGGAGCGAACAGCCGGTTCACGATGAAGAACGGCGCTTCGCTGAAATTCCCCGGTTGGTTCAACGCCACGAGCGCCACGATTAACGTCACGGACTCGAAAATCACGGGCTTCACGGATTCGGAGCTCTCCGGTCTCGGCATCAACACGGATGACAACAACGACGCGCCCCTGATGGCATGGACGACCACGACCGCGAGCGTGTATCGGTCCCGGATCGAGCGCCTCTACGAATACCCCGGCGGCACCCCGGGAAACGTCCTCCTGACCGCGACGAGCAACCTGTACTCCTACGACTCCTACGTCGGGGTCGACTACTCGAACGTGGCCGGCGCGCACAACGAGCTACGCGTCGATGGCACCTCGAACGCGTACCTGTACAACGTCACAATCGACCGTACCCAAGACCCGGCCGCGAAAGCGGATTGGCAGCCGTCGTTCCGGCCCACCGCTGCGGGCGGCAACGTGGACTTGATGCGATGGCTCTACGCGACCGTCGTCGACTCGAGCGGGATCCCCGTCAGCGGCGCGACCGTCTGGTCGACGCTCAGCCCGAGCAGCACGACCGCGCAGTATCCCGACAACGCCCTCGCGACGACGCCGACCTCGCGCACCCTCTGGTACCTCGGTCGGACCTCGAGCGGCACGAACGCGTGGAACCGCACGGACTCCGACGGGCTCGCGCTCATCCCGCTGTTCACGGACCAGATCACGACCACCAGCCTGCCGAACGCCGAGTCCTTCGGGAACTACCACCAGCAGGTGACCTACGCGGCCTCGAGCACGACCGGCGACGAGTTCTACGACCCGTACCCGGCGGTGGGTGCCGCGAGCAATTCCAAATCGGTCACGATGTCCTTCAGCAACCTGCAGGTGTGCCCGACCGGAGTCACTGCCTGGTCGTTCGACCGGCAGTTCGTCGGCTCCGTCTCCGTGTCGAGCTGCCTCGAGATTTCCGGCTCCGTCTCGATCAGCGACGGCGGCCTGTACGTCGACCAAGGCTCGGACGGCAGTTCGCGGGCGTACGTGAAGATCCTCTCGGGAGGCCGACTGACCCTGGTCAACTCCACGGTCTGGAGCAACTACCCTCTCCCCTTCTACATCGCGAACGGCGGAACCTTGGTCACGAGCCGGGGGAGCGCCCTCGCGTTGGCAGCCCGAGGCTCCCCCGGCATGCTCCGCGAAGAGGGGCCCACCTCGAGCGTCACGATCTCCGACACGGCGATCGACGCGAACGTGACCCTGTTCGGCGGGAGCGCGACCCTCGTTCGCGATGCGTTCCTCGGTCCCGGCCTCTGGATCGACACGGTTCAGACGACGCACCTCTGGGACGCGACCCTCACGGGCGTCACGACCCTCGCCTTCACGACGGACGACGGGAACGCGAACACCGTCGACCTCGACATCCGGAACACGACGTTCAACCAGGTCCAGACGTCCCAACTGGTCTTCGGCGGCACCCAGAACGTCCAACTCACCTCGGTGCAGACGTTCGATCCGAACGACTCGTGGTGGGTCGGGATGATCACCGGAGGCGCCCAGGTGAGCCGCTACTGGTGGCTCCACGTGAACGCGGTCGACGGGACGGGGACGCTCCTCGCCGACGCGAATGTCCACATCCTGCTCCAACGCCTCGACCCGAACACGCTGACGCCCTTCACGGTCCCGAATCCCGCGGTCGACGACATCTACTTCGCGAACTCGACGACATGGCCCGTCTCGGCCCCGGGCGGATCGATCCTGTACCGAGCGTTCGCGGAGAGTCGGACGACCTCGGCCCGGATCCTGAACAACTCGTACCTCGCCACCGGATCCGCGGTCGTCGACCTGACCACGTACCAGCCCGACGCCCCGGCTTCCGCCCTCGTGACGGGCGACACGCTCTCACAGCTCACGTTCTCCAGCCTGACCCCGGACCTCAGCATCACCGCGATGACCGTCTTGGGCGGGAACGGCGCGTCTGCGCTGCAGCCGATTAACACGGGTATTCAGGTGACGGCGACGATCCGTAACATCGGTCAGGTGAACGTCCGCAACGTCCGGGTGAGCTTCTTCGAGGACAACGTGGACCGCAACGGCGACGGCCTCATGGACTTCACCCCAATCGACTACATGGCGGCCGGCGTCTGGATCAACGACACCGTCCTCGCGCTCGTCCCGAAGAACGCGACGACGACCGCCACGATCATCTGGCGGCCGAACGGCGCCCTCGAGTCGAGCCGGACGGTGTCTGCGGTTGTGGACCCGCCGCTGTCCGTCGTCACCGATGGCGGCGCGACCCGTGAGACGAACGAGCGGAACAACATCCTCCCCCGGAGCTTTACACTCTTCACCTGGCCCGACCTCGCGATTTCGTCCGCGGACGTTCAGTTCGCCTCCGACCCGGTCCTGAACAACGACGCCCATGTGCGAGTCGTGGCCCACAACATCGGGACGAACCGGGCCGCGGGAGCGATTCTGGAGGTCTGGGAGGGAGCGCAGCGGGTCGGTGGACCGGTCACGTTCGACATCAGTCCCGGCGTCGACGCGTCGCTCACGGTGCTCTGGCGCCCCACGTCCACGGGAGCCCATGTCCTGACCTTCAGCCTGAGGACCGCGACGGGGACCGACATCCGCAACAAGGACTATATCCTGGGCAACAACAATGCGACGTTCTCGGTGAACGCGCTCACCCCGCCGGACCTGGCATTGCACCAGAGCGACTATCCCGGGGTGCGGACCGTGTCGCAGAATCAGCCCTTCACGATCTACGTCCTCGTGTACAACGCGGGCCAGACCGCCGCGTTGAACGTCTCGGTCGCGGCGTTCTTCGGCGCGACCCAGGTCGGCCGTGCAGACGGCCGGACCATCGGGACGTTCCTGAATGTCTCTCTGAACGTGAGCGGCATCCCCCTCACCGGCAACCAGCAGATCCTCCTCAAGGTCGATCCGGACAACCGGATCAACGAGGGCGGAGCCGCGCAAGAGGCGAACAACACGGCGACGGTCACGCTGAACGTGCAGCCGCCGCTGGGCTACGTCGCGATGCTCTCGCCGACGCCGGGCCAGACGCTCGAGCCGGGGTCTTCGCTGAGCGTCACCGGGTATGTCCGAGATCAAAGCACGAATAACGGGATCTCGGGCGTCGGACTCACGATCGAATTGCGGCAAGGCGCCGCGGTCATGGCTTCCAACACGACCCTCACCCAGAGCGACGGATTCTTCCTCGGCACGGTCAACGTGCCGTCAGGGCTCGCGGACGGTCCCTACGACGTCGTCGTCACGCCGTCGTCCGGCATCATCGGGCCGCAGACCCAGTCGATCACGGTGAAGAAGACCCTGCCGTTCCTCAACAGCCCCGTCCCGATCCTCGGCGTCCCGTGGTGGCTCTTCCTGGTCATCCTCGGCGCTGCCGTCGCGGTGATGGCCGGCATCACGGTGTACTGGAAAGTCTACGGCCTCGGCAAGATGGTCGAGTGCGGCGAGTGCGGCGCCTTCATCCCGGAGGACGCGACGTCCTGCCCGAAGTGCGGGGTCGAGTTCGAGAAGGACATGGCGAAGTGCTCGAACTGCCAGGCCTGGATCCCGGTCGACGTGAAGCAGTGTCCGGAGTGCGGCGTCGAGTTCGCGACCGGCGAGGTCGAAATGGCGGACTACGGGGAGAAGATGCGTCTGCAGTACGACGAAGT
>DASWGO010000211.1:0-9837 GCA_036393695.1 Thermoplasmata archaeon | reverse complement strand
TACTCCGACGGATTCGGCTATCTCCTCCAAGGCACGGTCAAGATGGATTTGCAGGAGTCGAGGCGGATCTTTGGCGTCGGTGAGCCCGTCGCATTTTCCCCCATCACGAACCCCGTATTGGCCCAAGGATGGACGAACGCTACGTATGGATTTTCCTCGGACAACTTGTATGCGAGGTCGAACATCGATGGCGCTACCGCGCAATACGGTTCTTACGGGATTCCTCAGACCGAGGTGGGAGCTCCCGTCGATAAGGTCGAGGTCGGCCTCGAAGGAAAAACGGCGGGTGACGATCAAGCGCGGGTCGAGTTCTCCACGGACGGTGGCGCAACCTGGACCACCGCGGGGACCGTGACCTTGGATCCCTCGGACGGCACCACGTTCTTCGACGTGACGGCTCTCCGGACATGGACGTATGCATTCCTTGACAACGCAAATTTCCGGACCCGGATTGTGTACATCCAAGTCGGCGGGACGGCGGACGTAGTCTCCGTTGATTGGGTTCCCGTTCGGGTCACCTCGGATCTTTCGACGGCCGGGACGCGTTTTTGGTGGGCGGGGAGCACGGCTTTCGCCCGCGCCGCCGGCCCGCTCGAACAACAATACGCCTCGTGGCTCGCGGCGAACGGGAATGGGAAGTACGACGTCTACAACGGATTCGAGTGGTTCTACGAGACCGACATCACGGACCTCAACGCGACGGTCGCAAACGACGGCACGACGACCGTGTCCGTTTTCTTCGACGGTTGGGGTCTCGATGTCCTGATGGCCCGCTTCTTCTACTGGGGCTCCGCAAGCTATCGAGATGCCGTCTGTGTTCAAGGCCAGATTCCGGAGTGCACGCAGACGCTTCCCTACGGGGCGATCCAGCCGAGAGGGTGGCTGCCCCAAGAAACCTGCTGGTGCGAGAACGCCTACATCAATGCGACCATCCGGACGACGATGGACCTAGACCACACGGCATGGGAAGAATATCAGTTCAACGCTTGGGCGAACGCGGGTCCCGACAACATCTGGAACACAACGGACGACCAGTCGGAATGGACGTTCGGCCCATTGCTCATGGACTACGTCCCTCGCGTAAACTCGGGGAGTCCGGGGGCGGAAGGCTATCCGAACTCCGAGCTGCGGTGGTACGAAGGCCTGAAGCAGGTCCACGCATCCCCGGGCAGCTTCGCCTACGGGCAGCAGTACGAGTACCTCGTCTCACCGACGCGATGGCTCCTCAACGCGGGCTCGACGCTCACGCTCCGCCTGCCCAGCTTCGAGATTCCCTGGTACGATCCGTATCGGTCGACATGGAATCCCACCGCGAAGATCGGCAACTACGTGACGTTCCTATCGACCCTCACACTGAAGTCCATCACGCCGGCCGGCGACTACTTCACCTGGGATTCGCGCTCGAAAGTCATCTCGATTGCGGGCCCGCACGACTGGGGCACGACGAGTCTCCCACTGGTGTCGGCGCCATACATCGAGTTTGTGCCGGAAACGACCGCGTAGCCACCGCGACCGAGCGCCCGCAAAATCGGGTCAGAACTTCACGCCACGCCAGTACTGGAAGTACAACAGCGAGTTCTTCACGCCCACGTCTTTCTGGTACTCGCAGCGGTTGAGAATCGGTTGCCCGGCGTACGACCCGGTCGGAATGCCGTAGTTCCCCAGCGCGATGTCCGAGTAGATCCGATGGTCTGCCGCCGGGTTCCACGTGGGGCTCGAGAACGAGGGATCGCGATAGAGGGTCTGGAAAGACCATGCGTTCGGCGTGGCGTACAGGTTGAAGGACGAGATCGTCGCCTGAATCTCGGGTTCATGGATGTAATTGATGAACTGGTGCGACAACCAGAGCTTCTCGCACTCGCGATGGATGGTCAGGTTGTCAATCCAGCGGGCGCCCCCTTCCTTGGGAACGAAGTAGTCGACCGGCGGATGTGGTTCGAGGTTCGGACGGACGGCATACATGACATCGCCGGACCACGCCTGGTCGACAAGCATCGTCCCGCTCACGAGCCACGGGCCCTGTTGAGGCGTGTTGAATCCCCACATGGTCCCCTTGATGCCGTTGAGCCAGTCCGCGGAATCTTGGAGTTTCGGGTCGGCGACTTCGTTGTTGGACCATTGGTACTCGCCATCGTACGGCGGGTCGGGATCGTGCGTGATTGTCGTCGGTGTGTAGCCCGCGGCCATTTGTTTCGCATATCCGACCTGCTTCAGGGCCGCGGTGAAGACTTCTCGTAAGTCGTCCAGCATCATGCGCTTCTTCACGAGGTCATACGTTTGCCCCGTGTCCGGGTTCGAGTAAGACCCCAGCTCGAGAACCTTCCAGCCGAGTTGCTCGATATCTTGTCGTCGGAACACGTCCGTTCGAAATCCGATGCCTGTTGTCCCCCACTGGTAAGGAATCGCGACGAGGCCGTCTTGGTCCGTCCACGGCCCGCCTCCTGGGTGCGGCTTCTGCGTCGCGTAGGTGGTCGTGTTCCCGCGGTACGCGTATCCGTTCAGGATCGGATCCCGGAAGTTCACACCCGCACTGTTGTTGGAGTGATTGCCACTCGCAAGCGTAAAGTCTGGATATGGGATTGTCGTCAGCTGCCCGGTTGTCTGGTCCGTATAGGTCACAGGGTAGAAGGGGGTGGGCGGCGTCGAGGGCACCTCGCCGAAGATGTTCAAGTAGTTCGGGACCCAGGTCTTGTTCAGATTGACGAGCAACCCCGCCTTTTCCATCGTCTCGACCGTGTAGTTCGTCGGGACCATCACGTCGAACTTGCGCCCCGTCTGCGTCACCCATGTGAACAGCTCCTCGTTGGACGTGTAGATGTTCGACGTCCATAGGGCTTCGCAACCGGGAAGGTTGAAGCGGCTCTGCATGTAGTCCGTGAACTGCCGAATCACGTAACCCGGCCAATAGTCGTACCACTGGGCGACGTTCAGGATCCGCATCGCCGGGTTGTCGATGTACGCCTGTGGGACTCCATCCGCATTCATCGGGCCCTCGTAGTCCGCGACGAGTCGATAGTCAACAACCCCGGGCGCGGTTTCCCACGGTTTGCGTCCGTACTCGATCCATTTCGTCCAGCCGAACGGATATTTGAGAGCGGATAATGCACCGACCGCCGCGAGACCCCCGATCCCCGCATACTTCAGAAACGTACGTCGGGGGATGCCGTTGAGGAGACCCTTTTCGGCCATCGGATCTTCAAGCTCGGGTCACGTCAGAGGACGCGTCCCGTCGGTTCAGCGAGGCCCGACAAACCATATAAGGATTCGGCCGACCGCCCAGCTTCCATCATGGGTCCAGCGCGAGCCAAACCGTTATACCGCGTTGCTTCCTTGCCAGTCTTCGCGGAGGATTTGGAGACGCTCAAGCGGGAACCCGCACGAGCAGCGTCGGCGTCTCGGTCGCCCTCGAGCAGCTGGACTCGGTCGCTCGCACGACTCACACGAGGGGCTGGGAATCTTCGCCTTTATCTGATTCTGTTCTTGCCCGCGTTCTGGCTGTTGCTATTCCTTGTCGTGCCGCTCGGCTTTGTCTTTATCTACGGGTTCGGTCACTACAACGAAGCCTACGCCTTGCAACTGTGGCCGTTGGACGGCTCGAATTACGTCGACGCCTTCGCGCTCGGCCGCGGGGCGATCGTAATCCCGCTCCTTGCGCGAACATTCGCCGTTGCGGCCCTGACCACGATTGTGGCGCTCGCAGTCGGGTACGCGATGGCGTACTACATCGCCCGCATCGCGAAAGAGCGCTGGCGTGGCATCCTGATGGGGCTCGTCGTCGTCCCGTTCTGGGTGAGCTTCATCGTCCGCATTTACGCCATCTCTCCCTTCACCAATGGCAATTCCTTCTTTCACGAATGGCTACAGAGCAACCACCTGGGGTTTCTGAGCGGCGCGATTCTTTCCGTTTTCGAGCTCGGGACCGGCCAGATGCTCGTCTTCACACTCATGTACGTGTGGCTCCCGTTCATGATCCTGCCCCTCTTCGCCTCGCTTTCCAAGTTGGACCCTCAGCTCCTCGAGGCGGCGTACGACCTCGGCGCGAGCAGATGGCGCGCGTTCCTCCACGTGACGTTACCCTTGACGTTCCCCGCCATGATCGTGGGTTCGATCCTCACGTTCATCACGGCCGTGGGTGCGTTCATCGAGCCGTCAATGGTCGGGGGGCAGAACTGGCAGCTGATCGGGAACTACATCCAGGATGAGTTCAGTCTGTCGGTGGGGCTCCCGCAAGCTTCCGCGTCGGCTTTGTTCTTGATTTTCGTGACCGTCTTGCTAATCAGCGTCTACCGGAAGTATGCCGAAATCGAAGAAGAGGGCGAAACGGAGGTACGGTCGCGGATCATCGCCCCCGTTTGGAACTGGTTGAGAAACGTCCTCAAAATCGGTCGACCAACGGAGGCTAGCCCTGCGGAGACCACGATGCCCAATGGTGGCACCGTGAAGACGGCTCCGTCCTTCCTCGCCGACACAAGAGAGGGTCCCGTCCACAAGGCTTCTTGGGAGAAAGCGCTCGACAAGGTGACCGAGAAAGGCGGGAAATGGATTTTGGGCCTCGTCACCGCGCTCGTGCTTCTCTCGTTCTTCGTTCCGCTGATTATCACCGCTGTCTTCTCCTTCAATAGCCAAGACGACCTGAACATCTGGCACGGGTTCTCGCTTCGCTTCTGGACCGGGACGGGAGCCCGCGATGGCTTGTTCCAAGACGAAACCGCCACCGCGTCGATTGGGTACAGCTTCCTGATTGCGGGATTGTCCTCCCTCATTGCGACGGGCATCGGCCTCCTGGCGGCCTTCGCGATTGTTCGGTACAAGTTTGTGGCGAAAGGATCCCTGCGGACGCTCATGTATCTCGGCTTGGTCATCCCGAGCCTCATCCTCGGGGTGTCGTTGGCGATTCTGATTCGATTCTTGAACTACTACCTGCTCGGCCCTCTTTCGATGGGCTACGGATCCTCAATCCCGGCGCAGTGGGATTACGGCCTCAGTTCGATCATCGTGGGCCATACGACATTCAACATTCCTCTCGCGACGCTCGTCCTCGTCATCAGCTTCAAGGAGTACGACTGGAGTCTCAACGAGGCCGCGATGAATCTCGGAGCGGACGAAATTACAACGTTCCTCCGAGTGACGTTGCCAAATATCATGCCGGGGATCATCAGCGCAATCTTGCTGGGGTTCACCTTCTCCTTCGATGAGCTGCCAGTCACCCTATTCCTGTATGGGTCAGGGGTCCAGACCGTCCCGATTGTCATCTACGGGCTCATCACGAAGAAGACGATCAGTCCGCGCGTCAACGCGATGGCAACGATTATCCTCGTGTTGTCGATCGCATTCGTCGCGATTACCACGAGACTCGGCAAGAAGGGCGGACAGCTGTTCCGGATTTGATTCGATGGGCGCTGCGCGAACGACGGTTGGGAACTGACGATGGTGGAGTACGACGTCGAGGTGAAACAGCTCACGAAAGTCTTCGATGAATCGGTCACGGCGGTGCATGACGTCTCCTTCGGCATCGAAAAGGGTTCTTTCTTCACCCTGCTCGGCCCTTCCGGGAGCGGGAAATCGACTATCCTCCGAATGATCGGAGGGCTCGAGAAGCCGACAGAGGGTCGTGTCTTCATCGGAGGCCGCGACGTGACCGCGTTGCCTCCGTACGAGCGCGACACCAGCATGGTCTTTCAGAGTCTTGCCCTGTTTCCGCACCTGAACGTTGCGGGCAACATCGGGTTTGGTTTGCGCATGCGCAGGTGGGCGAAGGAGCGGATTGGGAAGCGGGTGAACGAGGCGCTCGACCTCGTCGAACTGCCACACCGGAAATACGGCGGGCGGAAGATCACCCAGCTGAGCGGCGGGGAGCGTCAGCGGGTCGCGCTCGCGCGCGCCCTCGTCACAGAGCCTCGCGTCCTGCTCCTCGACGAGCCGTTCGGCGCTCTCGATCTGAAATTGCGGAAGCAAATGCAGGTCGAGACGAAGAAGCTCCAGCGGCGACTCGGCCTCACGTTCATTTTCGTCACGCATGACCAAGAAGAGGCCCTGACGATGTCCAACGCGATAGGAGTCATCAACAAGGGTAGCATCGAGCAGATGGGCGATTCGAAGGAGATCTACGAGCGCCCCGCCACGAAGTTCGTCGCAGGCTTCATTGGCGAAGCGAACATCTTGAGCGGCGTCGTTCAGAGCGTCACGGATGCTCAGGCCCTGGCCGTTCACGAGACGAAGGACAAAGGGCTCCTCCAGTTCCACGTCCCCGCGGACGGTTTGACGAAAGGGCAAGACATCTTCATCTCGGTCCGACCGGAAAAGGTGCGGGTCGGCCCGCAGGCGGAGCAGTGCGCAAACCTCTTCGAGGGCACGGTCGTCGACGAGGTCTACATCGGGCTAGCGAGCCGCGTCACGGTCCAGCTCGACCAGGGTGGTCGGCTCATCGCCAATGTTCAGATTGTGAACATCGGAGACTCAGTGCCAATCGGGAGTCGTACGAAAGTCGGCTGGGATCCCGCGAACTCGATCGTGTTGAGCCGCTAGGTCTCACGCGGTCGACGAAGTGATCCGGGCCAGGGACTCCGACCCACGTTGATCATGACCGTCTTGAGCTCCGAGAACGCGTCGAGTGACCACCGTCCGGCGATCCGTCCGAGTCCGCTGTTCCGGAACCCGCCCCACGGGTTGAAATAATCCCAGGAGTACACCGGCTCGTTGATGCAAATCTGGCCGGACTTCAGTCGCTTCGCGGCCTCCATCGCGACCCGCAAGTTCGCGGTATGGATCGCCATGCTCAGGCCGTACCGTGGCGCGTTCGCCATCTCGATTGCGTCGTCGAGATCCGAAAACTCGAAGATCGGCGCGGTCGGTCCGAAGGTTTCGACCGTGTTGAAGAGCGCCTCCGGCGGGACGTCGTCCACGACGGTGGGGTAATAATAGAGATCCGTTGGCATTCCCGGAACTCGCTTCCCGCCTGCGACGACCTTCGCCCCGCGCTTGACTGCGTCGGCGACGTGTGACTCGACTTTCCGGAGAGTAGGCCGGTTGTTGATGGGCCCCATATCCGTGTCGGCGTGGAGCGGGAAGCCGACCTTCATCTTCTTGACCCGATCCACGAGCGCTTTCACGACCTGATCGTGGACGTCCTCGTGGACGAAAATCCGTTCGTTCGCCACGCAGCAATGTCCCGTCGTGGTGAAGCAGCCGAACGCGATGTCCTCCACGGCGGGTCCGATTTTCGCGTCGTCCATGATGATCAATGGACCGAGGCCACCGAGTTCGAGGGTCAGCTTCTTGAGCCCCGCCCGTTTCGCGATGTCGAGCCCGGTCGCGGTCTCGCCCGTGAACCCGATTCCGTCCACGAGCGGGTGCTCTACGAGCGTCGTGCCAACTTCATCTCCGGGGCCGGTAACCATGTTGATGACACCGGCTGGGACCCCGGCGCGGTCGATGCACTCAATTAGGTGGATGGCGCTGATCGGGGTGTTGCTCGCAGGCTTGAAGACGACGGAGTTTCCGGCGAGCATCGCTTGGACGACGAACTCGCAAGGCAAGACCCACGGGAAGTTCCAGGGAGTGATCGTCACGACGGTCCCGAGCGGTTCGTGGAGCGTCGTGTATAGCACGTTATCCTTGGAGTAGCCCTCCTGCGTTGGGGAGTCCCACCGCTTCAGGTCCTCGACCTGCCATAGAATGTTCGGGATCGCGTCCTCGACCTCCGCGAGGGATTCACGCAGCGGTTTGCCGTGTTCCAAGGAGCAGTCCACCGCGTACTCTTTGATGAAGCGGCCGATTTCCTGCGTGATCCGTACGCCGAGCAGGGCACGTTCCCGAATCGACAAGTTTCGAATCACGGATTGGGCTCCGACGGCGGCCTCGACCGCGGCCTTCGCATCTTGGGCGGTCCCCATCGGGAACGAGCCGAGGACCTCGCCCGAGGCCGGACTCACAACATCGAAGGTCCGTCCGCTCTCGGAGTCCAACCACTTTCCGTTGATGTACATCCGGAAGCTGCGCGTCGTGGAGGGCTTCGTTTTCGCCAAATCGGTCGGCCTCCCAGTTTGTAGCGAAACCGCGGTGTGTCCGAATATAGTTTGGTGCTCGACGCGACCGGACGACGCGCGGGCCAGGTACGGCTGTCCGGCGTCTACGGAGCCGTCTTCCCAGCCCTTTGCGCTCTCCGGGTTCTCGGCGCACGGGCTGGCTTGGCAATCGCTCGGGAGGTACTCTACACACTCGGCGGCGTCGGAGCGTCGCCGTAGACGGCCGCCTGCTCACCGACCGCCTGAAGCTGGACGGTGGGCGTCTTTTCCTTGTGCCGTCGCGCCTCCTTCCCGATCGCGGCGAACGCGTTGTCGGCCACCTCGAGAGCCCACTCGATGTCTTCCTCTGTGTGCTCCGTGCAGATGAACGCGCGCTCGCCGGTATTCGGGATACCGAAGAGGACGTTGTTCCCGAGGCAATGAATAAACCAGTTCCACCATCGACGCGTGTTCGCGCTCAGCGTGTCCCGGAAGTTTCGGATTTCGTCTTTCGTCGTGAAGTAGACGTTGCCAATCGACCCGACGTATTCGACCCAAGCAGGGATGCGTCGGTCGTCCGCGAGGTCCTGGAGGCCGCTGTAGAGTTGGCGGCCGAGGCCGTTGACATGGTCGTAGTATTCCGGATGTTCCCCAAGAATTTGGAGTCCCTTGAGGCCCGCGGCGACGCTAATCGGATGGCCGTTGTACGTCCCCGCGTGGAACGTGGCGTACTTCCAGCCGCGGCCCGGCTCCAGGACATTCATGATCTGTGCTTCGCCCCCGAAGCCCGCCAACTGGAACCCGCCGCCCGCAATCTTGCCAAACGTCGTCATGTCCGGCCGGATGTCATAATACTCCTGGGCGCCGCCGTACGCGAGGCGGAAGCCGGTGAGCACCTCGTCGAAGATGAGGACGATGCCCCTCTTGCGCGTGAGCTGGCGGAGCCGCTTGAGGTAATTGGCCTTCGGCGCGATCACGCCGGGGCCGCAGAGGACGGGCTCGATGATTAGCGTGCCGACCTCGTCCTCGTTCTCTTCGAGGACGGCGGCGGTGGCCTCGATGTCGTTGTAGGGGAAGATCACGACCAGGTCGGAGACGGCCTTGGGGATCCCGCGGCCGTATGGGATGGGCCGGTAGCCGTTCATGCGGCTCGCGGTTCGGCTGTCCATGTCGAGGCTCTGCAGCACGTAGTCATGGGCGCCATGGTACGCCCCCTCCGCCTTGGCGATTTTGTCGCGGCCCGTGTACGCTCGGGCCGTTCGGATGGCGTGCATCGTCGCCTCGGTGCCGCTGTTGCACAGTCGCACCTTCCTCATCGACGGCACGGCCTTTCGGACCGCTTGGATGTAGTCGATGAAGAGCTCGCTCGTCACCCCGAGCATCGACCCGGACTCGAGCTGCTTGATCACCTCGAGGGCGATGTCTCGGTTGTTGTGGCCGAGAAGCAGGGCGCCGAAGCCCATCATGAGATCGAGGATCTTGTTGCCGTCGACGTCGTAGATGTAGCCGCCGTCCCCGTAGTCGGCGAGGAACGGATGAGGCTTGAAGTACCGGACATTGCTCTCGACGCCGCCGGGGGTGATCCGAGCGGCGCGTCGCCAGAGCTGCCCGCTCTTCTTGTGTCGCGTCAGATACTTCCGGCTGAACTTTTGGGACGGCAACGGATCACCTCCAAGTGAAAACAAGGTCGGCGCGACCGCCGACGCACGGGATTCGCGGTCGCCGAAGACCGTCGAACCCCGGCTCACTTGGGCATTCCTAAAATGCCTCTGGAAATATGAATAGCTTTCGCGCATAGTTTGCGCTGTGTATATCATACGTGAAAGGGTGTGAA
>DASWGO010000210.1:0-1892 GCA_036393695.1 Thermoplasmata archaeon | reverse complement strand
TGGACGTCATGGCGCAGGCGGTGGCGCTCCAGGCAGAGGTAGGCCACGCCGATGGCCATCAGCGCGAAGGGGCCGTCGAAGATGGGCACGGCATACGGGATCGGGAAGCGATACGGGGTGAGGAGCGGCGTGAAGAGCAGGATCGCCTCATAAAGGATCGCGACGAGCGCGGCGGTGAGCAGGAGAACAGTGGAGCCTTGACGCGGGGCTCTCGTGGGAGCCCGGCCCGCCGCCAGCCGTCCCTTCATGGCGCCCAGAGCATCGCCGAGAGCGCGGGTGGGATCAAGCGGCTTGGAAGCGGACCTCGCGGGTAGGGGGCGCAGGTCTAGAACTGTCGCCGCGACGGGGGCGTCAGCTTGTACTCGGCGATCTTGTTGAGCAACGTCTTGTAACTGACCTTGAGAATCGAAGCCGCCTCGGCGCGATTCCAGTGCAGGCCCTCGAGAACTTCCACGAGGGCTTTGCGCTCGGCTTCGCGCGCGCTCCGGCGCCCGATCTCTCTCAGGCTCTCGGTGACGATCGGCCCGGGGGCGGCGGCGTAGCCTGTTCGAGAGCGTGCGACCAGCGCCTCGAAGGCCTGCTCACCGTCGGTGAGCACCACCATGCGCCGAATCACGTTCTCGAGCTCTCGGACATTGCCCAACCACGACTGCTCGGTGAGGCGGGCCATCGTCTCGGGCGACAGCCGTTTCTTCCGCCCGTACTGCGCGTTGAACCGGGAGAGGAACCACGATGCGAAGAGAGGAATCTCCTCCCTTCGCTCCCGGAGCGGAGGAATGCGGATCTCCACCACGTTGAGGCGGTAGTAGAGGTCCTCTCGGAACTCGCCACGGGCCATCGCGTGCTCCAGGTCCCGATTCGTGGCGGCGATCACGCGCGCGTCGACATCGATCACCCCGTGACCTCCGACCCGACAGAAGCGAAAGTCCTGGAGCACGTGGAGGAGCTTGGCCTGGAGGGCGAGCGGCAGCTCCGCGATCTCGTCCAGATAGATCGCTCCCTTGTTCGCATACTCGAATTGGCCGGGCTTCCGCTGGTGCGCGCCGGTGAAGGCGCCCTTCTCGTGGCCGAAGAGCTCGGACTCCAGCAGCCCCGGGGGAATCGCGGCGCAGTTGACCTTGACGAACGGACCGTGGCGGCGTTCCGACGCGACATGGAGGGCCCGGGCGACGACGTCCTTCCCCACGCCGCTTTCCCCCCGGATCAGGACCGTCGCATCGGTGTCGGCGATGTTCTCGATGACCGTCCGGATGGCCCGCATCTGCGGGCTTCCGTCGAGAAACGGGACCTCGTCGATGAGACGACGCTCTCGAATGTTGGGTACAAGAGGCCTGTCCGCTAAGTCGACTTGGCCACTACTCACGCGTACCTCCCCCGGGAAGCGTTCCTACGTGAGGATCACTCGGTCTTCCGAAAGCGCCTACATCTTGCGTTCTGCCAGGGGAATATGCCATCCTTGCACCTCGTTGTCACGCTGAAAATTCGCGGTGCCCCCTACACGATGGATGATGGATCGTTCCCGAGGGACGATCGGGAGGGAGGCAATGAAGCTCCTCTTGATCGAGGACGACTCGAGCGCGGCTCGGGTTCTGGCGGAGGCGCTCGCGGAGGACGGCCACGAGACGACCATCCGACACACGGGAGAAGACGGCCTGACCTATCTCACCCGCGAGCGCCCGGACGCAGTCGTGCTCGACATCCGGTTGCCGGCGATGAGTGGAGTCGCCGTGCTACGGCAGATCCGGGCGACCGATCCGGTTCTCCCGGTCATGATCATAACGGGCCTGGCCACGCCAGGAGAAATCGCTGAAGCTCGTCGCCTCGGAGTCACCGAGATCATCGAGAAGTCTGGCATCTTGAAGCACTTCGGCGAGGCGCTGGCTCGGGTCGAG
>DASWGO010000209.1:0-4823 GCA_036393695.1 Thermoplasmata archaeon | reverse complement strand
CGAGAGGCCGTTTCCCGGTTTGAAGGAGAAGCTCGCGCTCTTCGGTCAGTTCATCGGAGACTGGGTCATCGAGGAAGCCCGCTATCCCCGCGGCGCCCACGGAGTCGAGCTCCGGTCGCAAGGCGAAATCCATTTTGGATGGATCTTGGACGGAAGGGCGGTGCAGGACGTCTTCATGACCCGGGATCCGGAGATGGCCAGAGCCGTCCCGATCGGCACGACGGTTCGGTTCTATGATCCGAAGATGGACGCTTGGCAGTCCGTCTGGATCTCCCCGGTCCAGGAACTCGTCCAGACGTTCATCGGGCGAAAGATCGGGGACGAAATTGTCTTGGAGAGCAAGACGAGAGACGGGTATCCGGAGAAATGGATCTTCTCCGAGATCACGAAGAACTCCTTCCGGTTGCACGCCGAGGAGAGCCACGACCACGGCAACACGTGGATTCTCACCGAAGAAATGCGAGTTCGAAGGCGAACCAGCCCCGGACGGGCTGAGTCATGATCGCGGTGCATGGATTCCGGCTTGTCATCGCCGCGCGCCTCCGCTCTTCGCCTTCCACCAGTCACTTCGAAAGGATCCGCAGCGCCTTCTCTCGCATCTCGATCACGACTCGACGGAGCTCGTTCGCCTGCTTCGGGGTCACCTCGCTCATGTTCGTCCGGAGGAGCTTGCCCGTCGCCCGGAATTCGCGGAAGAGCGCGGCCCGCTCGGGCCCGACCGCGGATTCGAAGGCGCGGAAACGCTCCTCGATTTCCTTTCGACGGCTCCGCAAATACGCCTTCCCTTCGCGGGTGATTCGGTACGTCTTTCGACGTTCTTCGCCGCTCACGGAGAGGAATCCTTTGCGGAGGAGGGCCCTCAGGGCGGGATAGATCGCGCCCGCGCTCGGCTTGTAGAACCCGTGATACCGTTCCTCGATCGCCTTGATGATCTCGTACCCGTGCATCGGGCGGTCCTCGAGCAGGTGCAGGACGAGGCCCTTGAAATCGCCCTTTCCAAAGAAGTGGAAGAAGCCGCCGAACTTCTCCGGCGCGCTCACGAGGACAGCTCCCTCCGCCGGAACCAGAGGATCGCAAGGACCCCGCCCGCGATCGCGTACGCCAGAAAGACGAGGAGCGAGGTCGCGGGGTCCGGCACGAATCCGATGCTGACCTCGCCTCCGGGTCCCGGCCGTACCGCAGCGCCACCGAGCACGTTCGAGATGATTCCAGACGCCGACGTCGGGATGAACCACGGGTCGATCTTCGCGGCCGGGAGGATCGCCCCGACGATGCCGAAGATCAGGGTGAACAGGAAGAACGTCAGGACCGTCGCCGCGACCGTGCTCTTGAACGTCGCGGAGACGAGGTACGCGACGCCGACGACGGACAGCATGTAGGCGAGGGCGTAGACGTAGGACAGGCCAACATCCCACGTCAGGGAGTGCGTGATGGCGAGGGCTGCGAGGGCCGCGCCGCCATAGTACAGCGAGATGACCGCGGCCGAGACGATTAGGCTCGCGGCGATCTTCCCGAGGGCGAGGACCTCCCGGCGGACGGGGTTCGGGAACAGGAAGTAGCCGGTCCGCTTCTCGTGCTCCGAGACGAGCGCGTCCGCCGCGAACAGGACTCCACTGAGGACAACGAGCAGGCCGGTGAACGTGGCGAACGTCGCGACAAAGGCGTTCGGGGTCGAGGCGTATGGGACGCCGAGGGCCGGCGGCAGCCCGAGGAACAGCGCGAGGATTAGCCCGACGAGAATCAAGATCCCCAGGAGACGACGGCCGCGAATGTATTTGCGAATCTCGTAGCTCGCGACGGTGATGACTTGGGCGAGAGGGCTCGGCGTCATAGTCGATCCGACTCCTGGATGCGGTCGAGGTAGAGCTGCTCGAGCGACGAGCCGAGCGGGCGATACGTGATGACCTTCAGGCCGCGGGTGACCATCGCCTCGAGCACGCGTGCCTGCCCTTCCTCGCCGCCGGAGATCCGGAGGTCGACCGTCGAGTTGCCCTCGTTCTTGATCTCCACGATTCCGGGGACCGCTGCGAGCGCCTCGAGGTCTTGTGGCGTCGGCGGACGGAGGAAGCTCGTCTGGAATGTGGACGTGTCGGAACCCCGGGAAAGGTCGCGCACGGAGCCGTGGATCAAGAGTTCTCCATGGTTCAGGAGCGCGACGTCGTCGCAGACCTCTTGGACCTCGCCGAGGAGATGGGAGCTCATGAAGATCGTCCGCCCTTCGCCCTTCAGCGACTTGATCAAATCGCGGACTTCGGCCATGCCCCTCGGGTCCAAGCCCGACGTGGGCTCGTCGAGGATGAGGAGCTCCGGCTCGTGGAGGAGCGCTTGTGCGATTGCGAGGCGCTGCTTCATCCCCTTCGAGAACTCCTGGATTCGGTGGTCCGCCCAGTCGTTCAACTTGACCTCCTTCAGCACGGCCTCGCTGCGCTGTGCGATTTCCTTGGACGACATGCCGCGGAGGCGTCCTGCATACGCGAGGGTCTCGAGCGGCGAGAGGTAGCCGTAGAACTCCGGCGTCTCAATGACCGCACCGATGCGCGTCAGGGCGCGGGTCGGCTCCTGCCGGACATCGATGCCGAACAGATCGGCACGGCCTCGGGAGGGCCGAATCAGGTTCGTCATGATTTTGATCGTCGTGGATTTCCCGGCGCCGTTCGGACCCAGGAAGCCGAGGGACGTGCCCGCCGGGACGGTCAGGTTGAGGGACTTCAGGGCGGTGAAGTGACCGTACTCCTTGCCGAGGCCCTCCAGGTGGACCGGAACTCCGTTGGCCACCGATTTCGCGCCTTTTTGCGACTGCATGAGAATCGCGATATATCGCGATATACTTAAACTCTCTGAAGGAATTCCAAGAACCAATCAGACGCCGGTGAGTCACCGTACTTCGTCCGGTATGGACCAGTCCCAGTCGACGTTCTCGGCGGGCTTTCGGGCATCGCCGTGCTTCGCGCTCCACCGGTGGTACTCCTCGTTTTCTTTCGGGCTGATCGTTTCGAGTCTCTTCCGGTCGTCGCCGGAGACGATGACCGCCGGCATGTGACCGAGTTCCCGGAGCACATGCTGCAGGTCCCGCATCAAGACCGCGAGACGCGAGGGCACTTCCATCAGCCACGACTCCAGCCGTTTGTCGCTGACCTTCACCGTCTTGAAGATCCCCGTCGTGGCCGGGCCGGTCACGTTGAACAGCTTCTCGAGCATCCGCTCCCGGAGGGCGGCCTCGTCGTTGAACCGCCGGACTCCGTCGTAGTACCGGTACAGGTTCGCGGCCACCCGATCGGGCGCGCTGTCGAGGAGCCGGTGCAGCCCGCCGACCGTGAGGAACCGATCCCACGCGTCGAGGGGAAAGGCGTCGACGGACGAGGCCCACGTCCGCAGGCCATCCGGGCTCGGCTCCCCTTTGACGCCCTCGCGGACCAGCGCCAACCGATCGCCGAGGGTCTCCAGATGCTGGGACATCTCCTGGTGGAGTTCCCAGAGCGCAAACCCGAAGTGACGCCGGACTTCGGCCCGACGTAGGGTTTGCTGGACGGTCTGCGTCAGGAAGACGACCTCCATCGCCACCGCGGTCGGGAGGATCAGCTCAACGGGGACCGCAGCGGCCCGCGACAAGGAGTAGGCAACGGGAGGGACGGCGCACACGACCACGATGAGCCATAACGGTAGACCGAGTACGCTCCCCCGCATGCCGCGAACGGATTCTTTGATAGACCTTTAACCTTCCGCGGGCGCCCGCGCAGGGCGTTGACAAAACGTTCCTTTGCGACCGGGAGTGTCTGATTTGGGGCGCGGATGCATTCGCGGGAGAAGGCGTCAGCTGAGAGCCATGTAGGGGCAAGGCCGTTCGTTCATCTATGCGTCCGCGTCGGCTAGCGGATTCCGGTTCGAGGATACTGCTCCGGATTCTCCAGTGCTAGGCGCAATTCCGGCTCCTCTAGGCTCTCGAGGGAGCGCTCGAGACGCGCGAATTCGGATGGCTTGAAACATTCCGGATCCACCGTGACGAGGACGATCGCTTTCCGCGACATGACGTACTCGTTCATATGCTCGACGAAGAGCAAGTCCTTGTCGAACCCGATGTTGGTCATGATGTTTTCAACGCCGTCCAGGAGCACGACGCAGCCGCTGGGGTTCTCATCGATGAATGTCTCGAGAAGCTTCGCGAGAATGCCAACCGCGGTTGGGGCGTAGTGCTCAGCGCCTGGTACGTAGGAAATCCACCAGACAGGAACGGAGGCGAGACTGTACCGCGAACGGACCTTATCCGGGTGCATTCGCGTTATACATAGGCCGGGGGTCCCCAGTTCCACGAGGGCTTGGAAGAGTAGGTAGCTCGTCTGGGCTTGCTTCCCCCGAACGAGGTAGCATGTCCCCTCTTCTAATCCGAAGGGGCTGCCCAGCTTTGGGCGATCGTTCTCGATCTCTGCTCTCGATAGTAGAGGGTCCACCGACTCGTCGGATGCTAGTCACGCGCTTGAGGCTTGGGGAGCCATTATCAAGTCTGGGAGTCAGCGTGGCCGCTGGAGGACAACCCCCAACTCCGGATTCAAGATCCATCAGTCACGGATCACGAACTTCTCGAGACGATCGGCCGCCTTCTCGCGGGCGGCATGGTGGGCTTTGAGCCCTACTCGGGCCTTTCCCACATTCGAAGTGAGGTTAGCCGGGCGGAATCGAACCGACCTGACGGCGGAGGGGTGTCACCTGGAGTGGAATCGGTATTATCCCGGATTGTAAGTGGGTCCGTCCGGATTTGAACCGGAGTCTAGTGGTCCCGAACCACCAAGGATAGACCAAGCTACCCCACGGACCCGGCGCGGGCTCGC
>DASWGO010000208.1:0-12251 GCA_036393695.1 Thermoplasmata archaeon | reverse complement strand
TTGATGATGAGGACCTTGTTGACGCCGCTGTGCACGCCATACGCCGCCTGGGCGCGGGCATCCTCGAGCGGGAAGACGTACTCGTTGATGCGGCGGAGACCCTCCTCGAGGTCGGACACGATCTTCTGCGTCCCCACGACGAGGATCACCCGCCCCGCACCGCTGACATAGGGGCCGAGCTGGCTGCCACTGGCCGAGGCCGTGAGCAGCGATCCACTCTCGGTGACCGCATGCACGCTACCGAGCATGACGTCGGGCGCTGAGGTGAGGCGGCGGATCTCGTCGGCCTGTGTCTTGCGATCCATACCCCAGATTCGCGGCCGGAGCGGCTCGTAGCGCCCGGATTTCTCGATCTCCTCGGCGATCCGCGACTTCTCGAGCGATTGCGAGGCGCCGTGATGCACCTGGGATCCGTCGGGGATGAGACCCAGCACAATCCGCTTGGCTTCTGTAGCGTCCGCCGCCCGAAACACGCTAATTCCGTTTGCTTCGAGGGCGGCCGCGGTGCGCCTCACGCGGGCGTCGCCCCCCAGAGTCCCGAACCGACGTCTAATTGACCGATCCAGGTCAATGTAGAGCTCGGTGGTCATTGACGCTCCCTTTCCGCGTTGTTCTGGTGGCATAACTTGCAAGTGCAAATACCTTATACCTGAGTGGCGTATAAGGTTGCGGATGCAAGTAAAATCGAAGCCGGACGTCGCTGCTCTCTTCGACCGGCTCACGGCGAAGGAACTGCCGGGCCGGCGCGGATTGGAGGCGTGGCGCTCCCTGCTGCGAGCACACGCCACGCTCATGCGACAACTCGACACGGATCTCGAAAAGAAGACCGGCCTGGCTTTGGCCGATTTCGACGTGCTCGCTCAGCTAGCGCTCGCGGGTGGCGAGCTGCGCATGACCGACCTCGCAGCCCGGGCGCTCATCTCGCGGTCGGGCATGACTCGCCGTGTCGCGCGGCTGGTTGACGAAGGCCTCGTTCGTCGAGCCGACACCGATGCAGACGGACGTGGTGTCGTGGTCGTATTGACCGATGCGGGCGTGGCCTGCCTGACCGAGGCGGCGCCGGTCCACCTGCGCGGGGTCTCTGATCTCTTTATCGCGCGACTCAATCAAAGAGAGCTGGCTGTCCTCAAGAGCGTCATGGATAAGATCACCGTCGATTGCACGTTTGGGTGAGAGCCAGGGCACACCCGCGACTGAAGCGATATGACGCCGAGGAGAAGACGCAGATACGATTCTGCTCGCAGTATCCGGCCCGTCCGGTGAAAGAGCATCCAGGAATGCATCGTGCCGTAGGCCGCGCCGGGACCGCAGGCCTCCGCAGCCCGTCCCAATTTGGACGAGTTCACGATATCGCGTCAGAGGCTGACTGCGCAACCCTGAAATAGAAGCCTATCGTGTTCGAGGATTCGTCCAGGTACTTCATGCCAGAACTGCGGAAAGACTACGTGACAGATACCTGGGTTGTCTTCTCGGCGTCGCGGGCCCAACGGCCCGGGGCGTTCCGCGGCGGGAGATCGACGACGGACCCGGAGAAGTGCCCGTTCTGCTACGGCCACGAACACATGACCCCGCCCGAAGTCCTCGCCTATCGAAAGGACGGAGTCCCGAACGGTCCCGGGTGGTGGATCCGGTGTGTCCCGAACAAGTACCCGGCCCTGCAGGTCGAGGGGGAGGTCCACCGCCACGTGAGCCAGCTATTCCACAGCGTGAACGGCGTGGGAGCGCACGAGGTCATCGTCGAGACCCCGGAGCACGAGCACCACCTGTCCATGCAGAGCGAATTCCAGGTGCAGGAGATCATCACCGCGTACAAGCAGCGGTACCTCGACCTGATCCGCGACAAGCGGTTCAAGTACATCCTGATCTTCAAGAACCACGGCGAGCGCGCGGGCGCATCGATCTCCCATCCGCACTCGCAACTCATTGCGACGCCGATCGTGCCGCGTCGGATCGTGGAGGAGGTCAATTCCCTCAATCGATTCTACGAGTCGACCGGGGGATCCTGCCTCTATTGCGAAATCGTCGAGACGGAGCTCGAGGAAGAGAAGCGGATAGTCTCGGAAAACGAGTCGTTCGTCTGCCTATCCCCCTACGCGGCCCGGTTCCCGTTCGAGTCCTGGATCCTCCCGAAGGCCCATGAGATGGCCTTCGAGGATATCGCGGACGACGAGCGCACCCCGTTCGCCCGAATCCTCAAGGATATCCTGGGTCGGATGTTCGGCATCCTCGACGACCCGCCCTTCAACTATTACATCCACACGGCCCCCTGCGACCGCAAGGAGACCAAGTACCACTGGCATCTCGAGATCACGCCGCGGCTCACGGAGACCGCGGGATTCGAACGGGGCACCGGCTTCTACATCAACCCCGTCATGCCGGAGGACGCCGCGGGCATTCTCCGGGAACGCGTGAAGCTCTCGGACAAGCCGTACTAATCGCACGAGCTTCTTGAAGTGTTCATCCGCTCGCGGTACCGAACCGTTCGCGAGCCTTCTCATAGAGGGCGACATACTGGCGGGCCGACGCCTTCCACGACAGATCGGCGGACATGCCGCGCTGGACGACCGACTTCCATCCCCGTCCGGATTGATGGAACCGGATTGCCCTCTGCACGGCCTCGAGTAGAGCCGCCCGGGTGTACTCACGGAACACGAAGCCGTTGCCCTTCGAAGTGTGCTCGGTCACGTCGACCACTGTGTCCGCGAGGCCGCCCGTGGACCGGACGATCGGGATCGTGCCATACCGAAGGCTGATCATCTGTCCCAGCCCGCACGGCTCGAACTTCGAGGGCATGAGGAAGAAATCGGAACCGGCATAAATTCGGTGGGCGAGGGCCTCGTCGTACTTCAGCCAGACGATCAGGTCGCTCCGAGCCCGAGCGAGTTGCGACACCGGATCTTCGAACTTCTTCTCGCCCGTCCCGAGGAGGACGAACTGGATTCCCAGGTCCAGGATGTCCGGGAGCGCGTCGATGAGGATGTCAAACCCTTTCTGCGCCGTCACCCTCGAGACGTATCCGATCAACGGCCGCGTCAGGTCCGAGGGGCAGCCCGCTTCCTTCTGAAGGGCGGCCTTGTCCACCCGTTTCTTCTCCACGGTCGACTTCGAGTACTTCTGGGTCACGAACGGATCCTTCGCCGGGTTCCACACGTCGTAGTCGATCCCGTTCAGGATTCCCGAAAGCTTCGCGGCGCGGGAGCGGAGGAGGCCATCGAGGCCTTCCCCGAACTCTGGCGTCTGGATTTCCTTCGCATAGGTGGGGCTGACCGTGTTCACGAAGTCCGCGCAGACGATCCCGGCTTTCATGAAATTGAACTGGCCGTAGAACTCGGCTCCTTCTGGAGTCCATAGGTCTCCAGGCAATCCGAGCCAGTCGAACAGCTCCCGAGGGAAGAGCCCCTGATGAAAGAGGTTGTGGATCGTCAAGACGGTCCCGATGCGTCGGAACCGCGGATCTTCGGCGCCGGCCGACCGAAGGAACGCAGAGACCAGGGCCGAATGCCAGTCGTTCGTGTGGATGACGTCGGGCCAGAAGTCCACGGCCGGGATTAGGTCCAGGATAGCCTTGCAGAAGAATCCGAACCGCTTCCCGTCGTCGTCATACTCGTAGACCTTCGGACGGTCGTACAGGTCCGGCTTGTCGACCAGGTAGACCGGGACCTCTCCGATCCGAGCGATCTGAAGTCCGGCTTCGTGTCGCGCGTCGCTCAACCGGACCGGGAATCGTGCGACCTCCTCGTGGGCGCCCTGAATCGTCCCATACCGTGGCAGGACGATCCGCACGTCGTGGCCGAGGGCTTTCAGGGCCTTCGGCAAACTGCCGGCCACATCGCCCAGACCGCCCACCTTGGCGAGGGGATACGCCTCGGCCGACGCGAAGAGAATCTTCATCGGAATCTCGGAGTGGACCGACGGCCGTTACTTAAACCTGCGTCTGGCACGCCTTTCTCCGCGGCTCCCACCTGGGAGAAGCGATCCACTCGGTCACGGACGAGCTTTCGCGAAGGGTTTTTCCCTCGACGTCCATGCAGAGGGCAGTGCCGCCCACTCCGCTCGGTCACCTCGTCTTCGTGCTTCACACGCATCTCCCGTGGGTCCTCGGCCACGGTCGTTGGCCGCACGGGGAAGCGTGGCTCTACGAGGCCACGGCCGAGTGCTATCTCCCGATCCTCCGGCTCCTCGATCGCCTCGAGGAGGAAGGCCGCAAAGGATCGATCACGATTGGCATTACGCCGGTCCTCTCCGAGATGCTTGCCACGCCGCGGTTCCGCGACGGATTCCTGGCCTACTTGGAGGAGCGGACGAATCGAGCGGAGGCGGATCAGCGGGAGTTCGACGCGGCGGGTGATGACGGTCGTCGGAGGGCTGCCGCGGCCTGGTCCGACTTCTACGGTGGCGCGAAGGCCGACTTCGTGGAGACATACAATCAGGATTTGCTCTCGGCGTTCACGAGGCTGCAGAACCGCGATCGGATCGAGATCATCGTGTCGGCTGCCACCCACGGATACCTGCCGCTCCTCGGTCGCGATGAATCGATCAACGCGCAGCTCGCCACCGGCATCGCGAGCTACCGCCGAAGCTTCGGGCGACGTCCCCGCGGGATCTGGCTTCCGGAGTGCGCCTACCGCCCGGGTTACGTCTGGTCCCGTCCCGCGGGCCCGGCACGAGCCTGGCTCCGTCCCGGTCTCGAGGAGTTGCTGGGTCGTCACGGGATCGGATTCTTCTTCGTCGATTCGCACCTCGTCGCCGGGGGCGCGCCGATCGGCACCTACGAGGACCGTTTCAAAGAGCGTCGTCTCGATGCGGCTCGGGACGGAACGGGCCTTTCTCCACAGGAGCCGTACGCGCTCTCCGCGTCCGGCCGGCGGAAAGTCGCGATTCTTGCGCGGGACCCGAGGTCCAGCGTCCAGGTCTGGAGTGCGGACTACGGATACCCGGGGGACGGCGCCTACCTGGAGTTTCATCGCAAACATGGGATGGACGGCCTGCGGTACTGGCGTGTCACAGACCGGCGACTCCCCTTGCGAGAGAAGGTCCCCTACGACCCCGACGCCGCGAAGGAGCGAGCCGCCGCCCATGCGGACCATTTTGCATCGTTGGTCCTCGAGACTCTCCATGAGCATCAGGAGGCCACGGGCCGAACCGGCGTCGTCGTCGCGCCGTTCGACACGGAACTCTTTGGCCACTGGTGGTTCGAGGGACCAACGTGGCTGGAAGCGGTTCTGCGAAAACTGGAGGGACACGTCGACGCGGTCACCGCCTCGGATTTTCTCGCGGCGCATCCTCCCCGCTCGACCATCCAAATTCCGGAAGGGTCGTGGGGCCAAGGAGGCCATCACTATGTCTGGCTGAACGACGGTACCCGATGGATTTGGGAGGAAGTGTACCGCGCGGAAGACGCGCTCATCGACGCCTTGCGTGCCACTCGATCCCGAACGGATCCGACGGTGCGTCGAATCGTGGCGCAACTCGCCCGCGAACTTCTCCTCCTGGAGGCGTCGGACTGGCCCTTCCTCGTCACGACGGTCGCCGCGAAGGACTATGCCGAGGCCCGGGTCAAAGAGCATGTCAAGGCCTTTGATCGACTCCGAACGATGCTCGAGCGTGCGAAGGAGGGAACCTTGGCCCCCGACGACGCGGCGTGGTTGGCGGCCATCGAAGAGCGCGATTCTCCCTTTCCCGAGTTGAATCTCGAATCGTGGACCCTCGAACCGTGAGGCCCGATGTCCACGCTATCCTTTCATTTCCATGGATACCAGCCGGGCGACATCGTGCGCTGGCGGGAGCCGGATCCGCTCCGACCGCAGACGTTCGAGCAGCGCACCTCGCCGGTCGTCCTCCGGATCGGGCCGGACCGCATCGAGGGAAGGAATTGGACCGACGCCGTCCTCCGCACGTACGGGCGCATGGGGTCCGTTCTGCATCGGGCCTCGGGTTCAGCCTCCGTGGATATTGAGCCTCAGACCCTGGTCTGGCTCCTGGAACGAGATCCATCGGCATATCGTGCGATCATCGCCGCGTACGACTCGGGCACCGCGGGCTTCGTGATGACCCCGCCATTCCATCCGATCCTTCCCCATCTGCACCGACAGGAACGGGAGACTCTCTTCGACCTGATGTTCGACTTCTACTCCCCCCTCATTCAACGCGCGGAGGGCCGGCCTATCGGCCTGTGGCTCCCGGAGGCGGCGTACTCGCCCGAGACGATGGACAGCTTCCGCGAATCGGCGCGGCAGGCGAGTGTGGAACTAGACGCGATCGGGGATTCGATTCAGAGCGCATACTTGGTTGCCGACGCGCGGCAATTTGCCCACCCTCCGGAGTCGGGTGAGGCCTGGGCTCGGGTGAATTCGACCGAACGCCTTCTGGCGATTGCCCGTGACCATCCGCTTAGCGGAGACTTCGCCTTCGGCGCGACGACGGGATCGGAGTTCGTCGCTTCCGTGCGTTCCCGCGGGAACGGTTCTCTCTTCGTGGCGAACGACCTCGAATCCCTCCTCGCCAACCCGATGCAGGCAGAGCGGTTCGAATCGATCGTCCATTCCCTCCGAGAAGGTGGCGTCCAGGTCGCCCCTCCCGTCCCACCGAGGGATGCGCCGACCTTGGCGTTGGTTGATCATTCGAGCTGGTCGGATTACGACGACATGCTCTCTGGAGGAATCACATCGGACACGCGCTGGACCGGGCTTCGGCGATCCGATGGACTCGTGGTGTCTCGCATCCATCGGGATCGGCCGATGTCCCAGCTCTGGAAGCACGCCTTCACCCTGGCGACCGAACGCGTCGAAACGGCGGTTCGCCGACAGTCCCTCCGGCTGCTCCAATCGGCTGGGGTGACCCGGCGTCCCCCCGTGTTGCGTCGCCTCGCGGTCTCCTATGGCCGTCACTGGTTCCGTGATCACTATCTGGCTCAGGGGTTGTCAACGAGCGGGACCGACTTCGCCGCATCCGCCGAAGACCTCGTCGGAGGCAAGATGGACGTCGAGGTCGCCGGTTTCCTCGCTCGCGGCTACATACTGATGCTCATGGGGATGCGCTCCGACCCGAGGTTTTGGGACAATCCGGACACGAGGGTCACGTTCCAGAATGTCGTCCTCCTCGTGCAGGCGCTCCGGGATCTCGCGGAGGCGAGCGTTCGCGCGAAGGACCTCGGTCATGCGGCGGGGCTCGGGCGTCTCCTCCGCGCAACGTTCCTCGAATTCTTGGACTGGCATGCGCGCGGAGAGTTCGCGGCGCTGCAGACCGTCCCCGCATGGGAAACGACCGAAGCCGCCTGGTATTCGTCCCTCGAGTCTGAGGTGCCGGAGCGTTCCCCGGCCGACGTGATCAAACGGGCGACCATGTTTGCGCTGGCGCCTGGTGGGGAATGGCCGGGCGGAGACCCGGCCCTGTCCGTCGAAGAGACCGTCGCGGATACGGGACACATCGTAGGCGAGGCCCACGGCGAGTGGAAGAATCCCCGCTGGTGCGAGCACGGACCTGGCTGACCCGACACCGGAACCTTCATCGTCGCCGCTACGTACTTCGCTGCAGACATGAAGGCGTCGGTCTTCACGTGGGAGTATCCGCCGGCCATTTATGGAGGCGCGGGCGTCCACGCGAAGTACATTACCACGGCGCTGGCGAAACGGATCAAGGTGGAGGTCCGCACCCTCGAAGTCGGCCCGAAACCGGAGATCGAAGGAGTGAACGTCCTGCGATATCAATCGACCCTGCGAGGCCTCGCGACGGGCGATCCGAGGATTCTCAAGGCGCTCCAAGTCCTCTCCTTCAACATGAACATGGTCGCGGATCCGATCGACGCCGCGATCGTGCACACGCACACCTGGTACACGAATTTCGCGGGGGCGATGGCGAAGCGGATCTACGGGGCGAAGCTCGTCGCGACGGTCCATTCGCTGGAACCGTTGAGGCCTTGGAAGCGGGAGCAATTGGGCGCGGGCTACGAGCTGAGCCTATGGATGGAGAGGGACGGACTCCTCGCCTGTGACGCGGTGATCGCCGTCTCGCGGGACATGAAGGCGGACATCCAGAAGGCGTATCCGATCCCGGCGTCGAGGGTCGCGGTGATCCACAACGGCGTGGACCCGCATAAGTATTATCCGCGGGATGGCCTGGAGAGCGTGAAGAAGTTCTCGATTCGTAGGCCGTATGTCTTCTTCGTCGGTCGACTCTCCCACCAGAAGGGGATCTTCGATCTGGTCGCCGCAATGGACCATGTTCCGGAGGGGACCACCCTGGTCCTGGCCACGGGCAAGCCGGATACCCCGGAAATCGAAGCGGACCTTCGGTCGGCCATCAAGTCCCGGAACGATGTGGTCTGGATTCGAGACATGCTCGAAGACCACGACCTCGTGAATCTGTACAACGAAGCGGCCGTGTTCGCCTGTCCTTCCGTCTACGAGCCGTTCGGGATCATCAACCTCGAGGCGATGGCCTGCGAGACGCCGGTCGTGGCCACCCGGGTCGGGGGCATCAAGGAAGTCGTCGTGAACGAGGAGACCGGGCTGCTCGTCCCACCGGGAGAGCCTGCGAAACTGGGCCGGGCGATCACCCGAATCTTGGAGGATCCCCAGACCGGCGCGAAGATGGGGAAGGCGGGCCGGCGGCATGTCCTCCGGAACTTCACGTGGGACCGGATCGCGGCCAGGACCCTGGAATTATATCGGTCGTTGACGTGATGGCCACGCGATTCGACGACGCGATCGCAGCCACGGACCGGGCGCTGCGTGCCTCCCGTCCGATGAGGACATGGCTGGGGTCCCTCCGCTGGTGCGGCGACTCGATCCGCGGGAGGACGCGGCTTGCCGTGAAAGATCGTGCCCTCCTCTCGGAAACGGGAATCGAGGCGATCGTCTTCTTTCTCCTCCAAGCGACGGATGCGGACACGAGCGCACGGCCCATCCACCTCCCGCTCTCCATCGCGTCGGCCCGACTCGATCCGACCGCGTTCGAGCTCGAGGCGGACCGCCGCAGCTTCTATGTGATGGAGGCCGAGCGTAGGGAGAGCTTCGCGCGTTTCGTGGTGGACGCGTTCCGACGGGCGGCGAAAGTTCCGACCGAGTCAGGGGACTCCCTGAATTTCCACGGGGAAGGGATTGGTGCCTTTCGAGGGGCCTCCCCGATTCCGGGCGGGGACACCTCGAACGTCGTCCTTCGGGTCACGACCGGCTCGGGAGACGTCGTCCTGAAGTCGTATAAGTTTCTCGACACGGGGAATCGGGAGCCCGACATCCTGGCTCGGCTCCATGCCCGTAAGTTCCCGCACGTGGCCCGATTTCTCGGGGAGGTCGCACTCGGACATCGGGTGGACCGCCTCGTCCTTGGGGTGGCGACCGAGCACATCGAGGCGGACGACCTGTTCGCGTGGCTCTGCGACGGTTGGCGTCACACCTTGGATCGAGAGGTAAACCCGAACGAGGATTTCGAGGAGGCGACTCTCAATGTCGCAGCCGACCTCGGAGGGGCGACGGCGGCATTGCATGACGCTCTGATCGACCGCCATCCGGGGTTCTGGCACCCCGAGCCGTTCACCGAGGAGGATTTCCGCGGCATGTTCAAATCTGCGGACCGATCCCTCGGAGCCGCTCTCCGGCGACTCGGTCAACTCGCTCATGCCGAGGAACCGATCCTCGCCGAATCCGCCCGAATGGCCCGGACCCGACTCCTCGAACTTCGTGCGCCGATCGAGGAGACGTTGCGGCATCTCGAGGCCCACGTGGGCGGTGTGAAAAGCGTCATCCATTCGGACTTGCACCTGGCCCAAGTGCTGCGACGACGGGCGGACGGGGTGCTTCTTTTCATCGACTTCGAAGGGGAGCCCGAGCGGGTGCTGGGTGAGCGCGGTAGGAAACTACCTCCCCTCCGGGACGTCGGGAGCATGGTCCGATCCTTTGCCTACGTCCGGAACTACGTGATTCGGGATCTCGTCAGCGACGTCGCCAATCCGACATTGCCCTCCGAACCGGGGGTCCTCTTGGGTCCACAGGAGGCCGCGGTGGACCGGATGAGGGGGTGGGAACAGGACATGGTCGGACGGTTTACGGGCACCTACCTCTCTCATTCTACGCTTCATCACACCCGCGACGCCAGGGAGGCCGGCCGCCTCATCCGCGGGTGGGCGATGGAGAAAGCCCTCTACGAACTCGAATATGAGCTGAAGCATCGGGTCGCGAACTTTCCGATTCCGCTCGAGGGAATCGCAGCCCTCGCGGGGGCTTCGCACAGCGGAACCGATTAAAGTGCTGGAGTCAGCCTCAGGCCGCAGAGGGTCCGTCCGGACCCCAACCGATCCGGTTCGAATCCCGACCGGGGACGTTTCACCCAGGCAGAATCGCGTGCGTGCGAGGAACGTTCCCTCTAATCGGTGGAACCGATGGGGAATCCAGCTCTTTTTCACTAACCCCCTGGTCGCTTTGCAAGAAGAGTTCAGTTCTTCTGCGTTGGCTCAAGTGAATCGGCCCGGGATGGATGTCGCACAAAGGGGGAGGGGAGGAGAACCATTTGGTCCTCCTCATGCTGGGACGGGACAACCTTCGCCCCGTGGCGCACCTCATTCCCTCCACGGCTCTGTCAAACACCGACATGTCCAGATCGAGAAATGACGTATCCCTCCGGGTCAGTGTCAATTCCTTAGAATCGGGTTCAATCTCGCGGATCTCGGCAGCAGAAGAGATATGCCGATATGGAGGGGTGGAGGCTTCGGGATGGCCAACACGAAGCCACAGCTGACAGTCATGGAGAAGGCAGCCGACCCGATCCCGGCGAGCCGAGTGCTGTTCTGGGGAGGCGCCTGCACGATCCTTTTCGGGCTTGGTTCTCTCGTTGCCATCCTCCTTCGCACGACGAGAGTTGACCTTCCCGTGATCAGGATCGCCGAGGTCTTCATCGCCGTCGGACTTCTCTCGATTGTTGCTGGCCTCGCTCTTAGAGCGCGAGAAGCCAAAGGCAGTTGATTGCGGCAGGCTAACTCGGGCGTCCCTCTCTCGGGTTCCCCCTCGCAGGCCTCGATTAACGGGCGCGTCTTGGCCTCTCGTGTTCAGCGGTTCGACCTGAGATCCCGTTGACTTGGGGCCTTCGAAGGCGCAACGCTGTGGCTTTGACTTGTGCGAGCACCGTGGATCCTCTCTCGAGCCCGAGGTCACGGATGGCAGAACCGGTGATTGCCGCAACAAGCGTTGCCGCCCCGACCTTCAAATCAATCCGTCGAATCCCCCAGCGGCCTTCGCGACCCACACGAGTCACGCGCGCGCTCCAAAGGTTTCGTGCGCTGGTTCTCGCCCTTCGCTCGCCAAGTTCGCCGAGAGTCACGGCCGAGGACGGGATCTCCAGCTCAAATTCGTCCCCCGAGAGGTGACGTCGGCGTTGCGAACGTTCTGGTCCCGGGGCCGACGCGACGAGAACCTGGACACCCGCGTCCGGGACCGCAACGACCACAGGGGCGCGTGGCAACAGGGGGCCTACGAGGTAGCAGCGCCATCGCGTGCTACTGGGCGACTCCTTGTCGACCGTCTTGCGGGCGATCCTCGTTCCCCTCGCTGTAAGCGTCGTGTGCCCGCCGCCCCGACCCCCTGTCTGGCCCCGAGTCAAAACGGTCCCCAGGGCGGTCTCCGCACTTCGAATCATGCGCAAGCCGTTGCCGGGATCCATTCCGAGACGCCGCGCGGCCGCGCGCAGACTGCCAGTCTGTTTGACTTCTCGGAGGAGAAGAGCCAGCCGGCCTTCCGAGTACCGAAAACCTCGTGGTTTCGAGGACGAGGACCTTCCCCGCCTCGAGCGAGGGGAGACCATTGACCATCGATGCAGCGAGCCGCTAATAATCCTTGCCGCTCGCCCGTCACCCGGGCCAGAGACTTCATATGGTGACTTGGGATTCGGGCGTGTTGTCATGACGACACGACTGAAATGGATGGCCGTCGCCATCGGGACGGCCGTCGTTGTGTCGACACTCGCGCTGTGGTCCCTGTGGATGGGTCCACAACCTCGAGTCCTGATCGTCGGGAGCACGACGACGACCCAGGACACCGGCCTGCTCGAGGCGCTGCTGCCCGCTTTCGAGCAACGCACCGGCTACCAGGTGAAGCCGATCGTCCAGGGCAGCGGCGCGGTGCTGGCGCTCGCGGCGCGCGGCGAGGCGGACGTGCTGCTCACGCACTCCCCCGAGCAGGAGCGCGAGTGGCTGGCGGGAGGCTACGGCCGCGAGCGCCGCCTGGTGATGCACAACGACTTCATCCTGGTCGGGCCGCCGGACG
>DASWGO010000207.1:0-4612 GCA_036393695.1 Thermoplasmata archaeon | reverse complement strand
CCGAGCCCTCAAGGACCGTCGCGCCTCGTTCGCCGGAGAAGCGCGGAAGCACCGGGAGAAGCGGGACGAGCTCCAGGCGAAAGCGAAGGCCCTGATCGAGATGAAACGGAAGCTCCGCGGCTCCGGCACCGCCGATGTCGGCACGGAGCTACGCTCCCTGAAGAGGCGCGTCTCCCAGATGGAGATGCGGCAGCAGACCGCGTCCCTGACGCTGAGCGCGGAAAACGAGTTGCTCGGCGAACTCAAGGGATCGATGAAACGCCTCAAGCAACTCGAGAGCCTCAAGGCGGACCAGGACAAGATTGCGAAGGAGATCAAGGACATCGACTCCGGGATCACGGAGTTCTTCCAGGCCGCGGAGAAGGAGCACGAGGCGGCCGTCGCGCTCAGCGTGAAGGCGCGCTCGGTCCACGAGGAGACCGTCGAAATTGTCCATCAGATCGCCGCCCTGATCCACGATGGGAATGAGAAACACGAGGCGTTCCTCGCCGCGCGCGGCAAAGCCGACGAGGTCCACGCCAAGGTCGTCGAGATGCGCGAGAAGGTCCTCTCGATCAAGGGCGCGAAGCGTTCGGAGGCCCGGGAAGCCCGGACCCTGCTGCGTCAACAGAACCGCGCCGTCCGGGATGCGCTTCTCGATGAGAAGAAACTCGAAGCCTCCGCGGACGCCGCCCTGAAGGCGCTGCTCGAGAAAGGGAAAGTGGAGATCGGTCGATGAAGGCGGTCGTGCTCGCGGGCGGCGAAGGGACTCGCCTGAAACCGCTGACATACAAGCGGCCGAAACCGCTCATCCCGGTCGCGGGCCGGCCTTGCATCGACTATGTCCTGCGTTCCCTCGCGGCTTCGGGATTCCACGAGATCATCGTGACGACGGCATACCTCTCGGACACCCTGATCAAATCGATCGGCGATGGCTTGGACTACAACGCGTCGATCCTCTACAGCTTTGAAGAGAACCCCGCGGGCACCGCCGGCGCGGTCCGTCGAGTCGGCATGTTCATCGATGACACGTTCCTCGTCGCGATGGGCGACATCCTGTGCGATGTCGACTTCAAGGCGCTGTACGATTTCCATAAGCGGAAGGGCGGCGTCGTGACGATCGCCCTGACGGAGGTCGAGGACCCGACGCAGTTCGGGATCGTGGGCCTCGATGCGAACGGCCGGATTCAGAAGTTCAAGGAGAAGCCGCGGAAGGAGGAGGCGTTCTCGAACCTGGCGAACGCGGGCATCTATGTGCTCGAGCCCGAGGTCCTGGAGTTCATCCCGCCGGACCAGAAATTCGATTTCTCGAAGGACCTCTTCCCGAAATTGCTTTCGAAAGGCGTCCCTCTGTACGGCTCCCGCATCGATGGGGTGTGGATGGACATCGGCCGGCCGCACGACCTCTGGAAGGCGAGTATGGAGATCGTCCGTCGGGAGGGGAAGCCGCTCCGGCGCGCGGGGGTGAAGAGCGAGGGGCCGGTGATCCTCGATCCCGCGGCTCGGGTGGACGAAGGGGTCACGATCCGCGGGCCTTGTTACGTCGGCCCGGGCGCGGTCCTCCGGGCCGGGAGCGTGATGGACAATGCCTGCCTCTATGAATCGGCGCGGGTCGAAGGGAACGCCGTCGTCCGAAACAGCATCATTCTCGAGGGGAGCGTCATCGGCGCCGCCTCGGAAATCGTCGACAGCGTCATCTCGCGCGGCTGCGTAATCGAGGAGGGGGCGCGAATCGTGGCGAGCATCATCGGAGACATGATGACGATTCGCGCGGGTTCGCGACTCGAGAACGCCACGGTCTCCCAGCCGCCGTAGGGACTTCAAGGTCGCCGGGGTTCGCCGTCGCCATGGGTCTGCGACAACAAGGACGTCGTAGTGCGTCACCGTTGGCTCGAACTCGAGGAGGAATTCCTTGTCCTTCGGATAGTACACGGCACGCTCCGGATTCGGGCCCGCGAACCGGCGGATGGCGTCGAACGACTCCCAGAACGTAATCAGCAGGAAATGCGTCCGGTCACCGTCCGTTCGGCGGAGGACAATCACGCCTTGGTTGCCGGGCGTGTCCCGATACTCCTTGAGCCCGGACTCCTGGAGCACCTCGAGATACGCATCGGCCTTCGCTGCCTCCGTCACTCCGTGCCACGTCCGCGCAATCATTCAGAGCCCTCCGTTCCGGGATGCGGGTCGCCCAGAAGAAACCGCCGCCTGCGAACGACGGGTGTCGTCTACCGAATTGGACCGCCGGCCTGGACCGCGCCTCGCTTGACGACGACCCGGACCGCGTTCCCGCCAATCCGGTATCCGAGGTGACGGTACGACGGGACCCCGAGGACGAGGATGTCCGCCAGCTTCCCGGGCTCCAAGCTCCCGACCTCGGCTCCCATGCCGACCGCGTGCGCCGCGTTGATCGTCGCAGCGACGACCGCCTGAGCTGGAAGGAGGCCGTTGTGGTGGCACGCCAGTGCGATCGTGAGCTGCGGGGACTCGCACCAGGTGTTCGGGTTGAAATCGGTCCCGAGGGCGACCGGAACGCCGGCCGCAATGAGGCGCCGACCGTCCGCGAACGGGAGATGGGAGACCAACGACGTCGCGGGGAGCAAGACTCCGACGACCGAGGTCCGCGCGAGGGAATCGATTCCGTCCGAGGACGCGTGAAGAAGGTGGTCCGCCGATGCCGCGCCGATTTCCGCGGCGAGAACCGCGCCTCCCGTGTCGGCGAGTTCGTCCGCATGGACTTTCGCGCCGAGGCCCGCGGATTTCGCCCGGGTGAGAATGCGTCGCCCTTGGTCCACGGTGAAAAAACCGTCGTCGACGAAGACATCGCAGAACGCAGCGAGACGCGAACTCGCGACCGCCTCGATCATGTCACCCGCGACCAGCTCGACGTACGCGTCTGCGCGACCCTCGAATTCGGGAGGAATCGCGTGCGCTCCGAGGAAGGTCCGAACCACATCGACGCCGGCCGCGTGGCCGGCTTTCGCTGCGGCGCGGAGGATCTTCAGCTCATCCTCGGTCCGAAGTCCGTATCCGCTCTTCACCTCGATCGTCGTCGTCCCGAGGGCGAGCATCGATCGGAAGCGCTCCGTGGCGACGCGGGCAAGATCTTCCTCGATGGCCGCTCTCGTCGCACGTACGGTATGGAGGATGCCGCCTCCGCGGGCCGCAATCTCTCGATACCCCATCCCTTGCGCCTTCCACTCGACTTCATGCTCGCGGGAGCCCGCGAACACCGCATGGGTGTGCGCGTCGACGAAGCCCGGCAGGACCGTCTGTCCGGTCGCGTCAATCGTCACGCTCGCCCGGGGATGTCGGCCGAGCACGTCCGCGGTCGGCCCGACGTCCACGATCCGTTCATCTTCGGCGTAGACGGCTCCGTCCTCGACGAGCCCGAGGTCCTCCGCCATGTCGCGCCGGCGGGGGCCCGCGGGTCCCTGAAGCGTGATCAGCTCGGCCGCGTGGACGATGAGGAGAGACCTCGGCCCGGCCGACCGTTCGTCGCGGGTCCCGCGGATCTTGTGGGCTTGGGCCCGTCTCATGAAAGGGTCGCCACTCCGATCGGGTCCGACCTGACGACGAACGCCTTTCCCCCGGCCGCGCGGATCGCCTCGACGGTATCCGCGGGCCGGTCCGAGAGCGCGACGATGCTGCCGCCGCCGCCCGCCCCGGTGAGCTTCGCACCGTAGCTCGTCCTCCGGGCGGCTTGGACGAGGCGGTCGAGCATCGGGTGACCCACGCCCAGCACGGTGAGCAGCGCGTGGTTCCGGTCCATCAATCGCCCGGCCGCCGCGAGGTCGTTCCGTCGGAGCGCGTCCAATCCGTCGAGGGTGATCCGCCCGATTTCCCGAACGGCCTCGGCGGCCTTTCGGTCGTGCCCGACCCGTTCCTTCACGTTCGCGACGAGCGGCCCAGTTGCCGCGCTGATCCCCGTGTTCCCGATCACGAAGTCCAGGGGTGGGAGGTTGGTCCGGTGCAGGCACCAGCGTCGCGCGTCTCGTTCAATCGTCCACAGCAGGTCGCCCTGCGGTTTCGGGAGCACGAGCAGGCCTCCGCCGGCGCTCGCGGTGCTCGTGTCGATCGGACTCGCACGGCCTTGGACTTCATGTTCCACTTCGAACGCCTCGCGCGCGATCGTCTTCGGGTCGATGGATCCGCCCATGCCGTGCAAGGCCCCGAGGGTTGCGACGGTCACCGCCGCGGAGGATCCGAGTCCCGCGCCGCTCGGGACCATCGAGCGGACTTCGAGCCACAACGGCCCGGCGGTCGCCACCTTCGCGATCGCGGCTTTCACATACCGGTACCGAGGCTCGTCGATCGAGCCGCCGTCCGCCCTCCACTCCGGATGAGGTCGCGCGTATACCTCGGCGCGGAGGTTGATGGCGGTGGCGAGGGCGGGCTCCCCAAAGACGACGGCATGTTCCCCGAAGAGGATCAGCTTCCCGGGAGCGGAGGCCGCCATCAGCGGCGATTCCCCGCGTCCCGACTTAACCTTTCGGGCTCAGCTGACTTCCGGGCTCTCCCGGAAGCGGGATGGCAGGCGGCTGTAGAGGGCCGGGTCTTCGGTCTGCGGCTGGACCTTCTTCAGAGCGGCTTCGAAGTGCCGCTTCTCGATCGTGACCTTCTTCAGCGCCGCCTC
>DASWGO010000206.1:0-4001 GCA_036393695.1 Thermoplasmata archaeon | reverse complement strand
CACGAGATGCCAGTACTCGTCAACGGGGTCCGTGTAGAGGCCCGGCATGAGCATGTGGTTGTAGAGGTCGTACGCCCGAACGCCGTGCTTGGCGGCCCGATGGAAGTACGGCGATTTCTGGATCCATGCCGTCTCCCGGAATCCCGGGAGAATCGGACCCGCGTAGTCGTTCGTCGCTTCCGTCAGGACACCGTCGCGCGTGTGGCCGGGTATCATACCACCTCCTGATTTGGGACCGGGAAGCGGGAAGGCTAGATGAGCGTTTTGGCGATGTGTCGATCGAACCGATCCGTGAGTCACTGAAGACTCCGACTTCGGAACTTCCTTCTTCGGGTCGATGAGCGTTTCTTGACGACAATTGCTTTCTGCGAGCCGACAGGCGTCGCGACCTCGATTTCGACACCTACGCTCAAATCGCCTGGTCGCGCAACTTGAAGCGCTGAATCTTCCCCGTTGCGGTCTTCGGGAGCGAAGGCACGAACTCGACCCATCGAGGCCGCTTGTACGCGGCGATCCGGCCGCGGACAAACTCGATGAGCTCTTCAGCGAGCGCGGGCGAGGCCGCACCGGGATCCTTGAGGACCACGTACGCTTTCGGCTTCACGAGCCGGTCCTCATCCTCATGGCCCACGACCGCGGCTTCAAAGACCGCGGGGTGCGCAATCAACGTACTCTCGACTTCGACTGGCGATACCCAGATCCCGCCGACTTTCAACATGTCGTCCGCTCGGCCACAATACCAGAAATACCCGTCCTCGTCCTGGTAGAACTTGTCTCCTGTCTGGATCCACCTTCCGAACAGGGTTTCCTTCGTCTTCTCCGGGCGGTTCCAATAGTATGCCATGGTGGAGTCCCCTTTCACCCGCAGGTTACCGATCTCGCCACGAGGCATGGGGGTCCCTTGTTCGTTCACGATCTGAGCTTCGTAACCGGGGACGGGCGTTCCGGAGGAACCGGGTTTTGCCGCGCCGGGGCGGTTCGAGATGAAGATGTGCAGAATCTCGGTTGTCCCGATCCCGTCCAGAATCTCGAGATGAAACCGGTCGAACCAACGCCGATAGATCTCCGCCGGCAAGGCTTCCCCCGCGGACACGCACAGTCGAAGGGAAGCGAGGTCGTACCGGTCCGCCGCGTCGTGCATTTGAAGCATCGACGCATAAAGGGTCGGGACGCCGAAGAACAACGTCGGATGGTATCGGTCGATCACCTGGAAGACCGCGTCGGCCGTGGGTCGCCCCGAGAACAACACGGCCTCGGCGCCGACTCGCATCGGGAAGTACATGTTGTTGCCGAGGCCATACGCGAAGAACAGTTTCGCGGCCGAGAACGTGCGGTCTTCCTCCGTAATCCCGAGGACCCTCCGGGCGTATGTCTCGGCGCAGACGAGCATGTCACCCTGGAGGTGCACCGCGCCCTTCGGGAATCCCGTCGACCCCGACGAGTACAGCCAGAACGCGACGTCGTCTTTCGAGGTGTCGACGGCCTCCAACGTGGGAGCTTCATTCCGAATCCATTCGTCAAAGGCGACCGGGAAGTCTCCGGTGTTGTTGCCGACGACGATCACGCGCCGGACGAGATCCGGCCGGACGACCGCGGCACCGACTTGGTCCAAAAGTGATTCCGAAACGATGACCACCTTCGCGCCGCTATCGTCTAGAAAGAAGCGGTAGTCGGCGGGCCTCATGAGAGTATTCACCGGAACCGGCACGGCGCCGATCTTAATCGCGCCAAAGAAGGAGCCTACGAATTCCGTACCGTCCAGCAAGATGAGGAGGACCCGATCCCCCCGCTGGACACCGAGGTCTTGGAGGGCGTTCCCCACGCGGTTCGTCATCGCGTGAATCTCCGCATAGGTAACGGGGTGTCCTTCTTGGACGAACGCGGGTCGATGGCCACGGCCCTCCTCGACATGACGGTCCACAAAGAACGCTGCGGCGTTCAGACGCGTCGGGATCGCGACTCCAGACGCTACCTCATCCTCCCGTCCGCATATGGACCACCCATCGGCAAGAAGATTGCGTCGGGGGACAAAGCGTAAGAACGAACCCGAGCTTTTCGTCGTCCGGTGAAAGTCACGAATCCCTACGGGAGCCAGAGCATGTGCGATCCGCTCCGCCTGGTCCTCGTCCGCCGGCCCGATGCCTCGTTCGCGGTCTCGGATCCGGAGCTCTGGGGATATGCTGCCAGACCAGAGCTTCGTGCCGCACAGGCGGAGCATGACGGATTGGCTTCCCTCATCCGCGAATCCGGGGTGGACGTGCGATACCTGGAAGGGCCCCAGCATGGATGGGCCGACTCGATCTTCGTCCACGATCCGGCGATCGTCACGGATCATGGCGCGATCATCCTGCGGATGGGGAAGGAGCTCCGCCGCGGGGAAGAGCCGGCGATGGCGAACGGCCTCAAGCGGATCGGCGTGCCAGTTCTCGCGACCCTACAAGGTCGCGCGACGGCCGAGGGCGGCGACCTGCTATGGCTGAACCACGACGTCCTCGCCGTCGGCCAAGGCTTCCGCACCAACGGAGCTGGACTCGGACAGCTGCAGGACGCATTGAAGGGCCTCGGGGTCCGCGTGGAACCCGTCCCGCTTCCGTATTATCGTGGCCCGGCCGCCTGCCTTCATTTGATGTCGCTCATCAGCATTCTCGACGATGACCTCGCCGTAGTCTACTCGCGACTTCTTCCGGTTCCGTTCCGGCAGTTCCTCCAGGAACACGGGTACGAGTTCGTCGAAGTGCCCAACGAGGAATTCGAGACGATGGCCCCGAACGTCCTCGCGGTCGCGCCGCGCGATTGCATCATGCTCGAAGGGAATCCGATTACGGAAGGGCGGCTGAAGGACGCCGGTTGTCGCGTCCGGACGTACCGCGGAAAGGAAATTTCACTCAAAGCCGAAGGTGGCGCGACTTGCTTGACGCGGCCAGTCCTCCGTTCAAGGTGAGACCGGGCCGAACCGGGGCTCTCTCCAGATCGCCTGGAAGGCTGGCTAGGATTTCGGAATCGATTTCTTGGGATCGACGAACGGCTTCTTGACGACCGTGGCGTCGCGCTCCCCCGCGGAGGTCGCGATCTTGAGCGGCGTCCCGAGCTTCGCAAGTCGAATCGGGACCCAGGCGTAGGCGATATTCTTCTCGAGGCGAGGAGAATACGTGAGGGCCGTCAGATGGCCAACCTTCCTGCCGTTCTTCTTCACGTCCCAGAACTCAGTGGCCCATGCATGAATCTGGGGGCCTTGGATCTCCACGCCGACCAGCTTTTGCTTCACGCCTTGCTTCTTGATCTTCGCGAGCGCCTTCTTCCCGACAAAATCCGCCTTCTTGTCGAGATCCACGAGCCAACCCAGGCCCACCTCGTACGGGTTGTTCTCGAGCGTCATGTCGGAGCCGTAGTTCAGAACTCCTCCCTCGATCCGCCGAATCTCCGAGGGCGCGATGGGGCGGATGTCGTATTTCTTCCCAGCCTCCATGATCCGGTCCCAGAGTTCGACCCCTCGACGGCCGTCCGTCAGATAGATTTCGTAGCCCACTTCCGCCGTCCAACCGGTCCGCGTAATCACGACGGGAATTCCGTCGATCTTCTTGCTCATGAAGTAGTAGTATCCGAGATCGAGGACCGCCGGACCGACGAGGTCCTTGAGCACGTTCTTTGAATCCGGTCCTTGCACCTGCAGCGGCGACACGTCCGGCTCGGAGATGTCCACGTCCATCCCAGAATTCACGGCGAGTCCCTTCGCCCACAGGAGCGTATCCGAGTTCGCGAGGCTCAGCCAGAACCGGTTCTTCTCGAGGCGGATCAACACGGGATCGTTGATGATCCCGCCGTTCTCGTCCGTGATGACCACGTACTTTCCTTGGCCGACGTTGCATTTCGTCAGGTCCCTCGGCGTGATAAGCTCTGCGAACTTCGCGCCGTCCTTCCCGCTGATCTCGACCTGCCGTTCCACGCTTACGTCCCACAAGGTCACATGATTAATGAGATGCCAATACTCCTCGAACGGATCG
>DASWGO010000205.1:0-2539 GCA_036393695.1 Thermoplasmata archaeon | reverse complement strand
TCGCGACGGCCGACGGCCATTGGATGCAGAACCCGGCGCGATACCGGATCGACGTCGCGGCGTGGCCCCTCGCGGTGCGACCGCGCGCCGCATCGGCCCAAGTCGACACGTTGCGCCCCGGGGGCGCGATCGTCCTGTTCGCCTTCGACCCGAACACGATGCCCACGGACGGGGCCGCCCGGCTCAGCGTGAGCGCGAACGGAGAGGCCGTGAATCGCTCGGACGACACGCTCACCTTGTTCTACACATTCGATTCGGTCGCGCGGAACGCATCGTACACGCTCCTTCCACTCCCGGGGACCGTCGTCGCGGTCTACCTGCCATCGCTCTCGGCGGTGTCGGTGGACATCGTGAGCCTCCCGCCGCCGGCGCCACGCCCGGCGTTCGATCCGGGCTCGGAAGCGGCGGTGGTCGCCGCGCTCGCGATTGTCTCCCTCGCGGCCGCGCGCATGTTACGCCGCAAGGAGAAATAGCGACAGTCGCAGGTTCCCCTCGGTGACCCCCAACCTCGGTCGGGACCGCGCACGTACAAATATCCCCGCTGGCATCGCCGCATCCATGCCCACGGACGAGGTCTGCGGGGTGCAGGGTTGCGGGAAGGAAGCGAAGCGGTCCCTCTCGACGAAGAAAGTGAAAGAGGTCCTCCCCGAGCTCAAGCTGATCGGCGAACCGCGGCGCGTCCATCTGTGCCGGGACCACTACAAGCAGTTTCGGAAGAAGACGAAACAAGAACGGGAACTCGATCGGGCCGCTTGGCAGTAGGCCGACGAGCGTATCAGTCGAAGACGAGCTCCCGCAGGCCGGTCTTCTCGTTCAGCCGGCGATTGAAGTGGATCGTGTCGAAACGCGCGAGCTGGATCTCGTTGACCACGGCGGTCTTCGCGCGGAACAGATGGCCCCCGATCGCGCTGTGGTCCCGTCGGCCGAGCGTGACGTGAAGGTGGAGCTTCGGGTCCGCCCGCATCGCGATGCTCCCATGGAGGGCCAGCAGCTCGTGACGCTCCGCGAACGGGGTCTTCTCGTAGCCGTTCGGTCCGAAGTACCCGATCTCGAAGTCTTGGAGCATCCCGATCCCCCAGACGACCGACCCGCTCTCGATGCGGTGCTTCTGGGCGGCGGCCTCGAGGCTCGGGACGAAGTCCTCTCCGTCGGACAGTTTCACGACGACGCTGTTCCCTTCCTGTTTCGTCTCCATGTGCTCACCGCGTGAGGAGCGCCTCGGCCCGGATCTTCAGTCGTCGCTCGACGGCCTTCGCGAGGTCTTTCGCCCCGCTGAACGCCGTGTACACCTTCCGCGGCCGGCAGGCCTCGATGAACGTCATGACGTCCTCGAAGTCCCCGTGGTCGCTGAGCGGGAACTGCGCGTCGAGTCCGTAGCGGCCGGTGTAGTCGAAGAACGCGCAGCATCCGCTCACGTACGCCATCTTGAGGCCGATCGATCCGAGCCAGGAGACGCTGTCGTCGAGCGGCGGCCGCAGCCATCCCGGCGGCAACACATACGCGCGCGGATCGTTCCGCTCGCTCTCCTCGAGTTCGGACAACCGGCGGTACTGGAGCTTGACCCCGTAAGGGCCGTAGAGATCCGCGAGGTCCGCGATCTTGTCCGAAACGGCGACCTCCACACCGAGCCGGTTCACGAGCGCGATCAGCTCCTGGCTCTTGCCGAACTCGTACCCGCCGAGGGCCACGGGGCCATTGGCCAGTTCCATCTCGAGCCAGGTCAACAGGTCCGATTCCACATCGTGCTTCGGAGGGAAATTGTATCCCGGACGTCCGTACGTCGCGTCGACGATCAGGTCGCGGACGAACTCCGGCTGCGCTCGACCGCAGGTGGCCCCGCCTTCGGGATTGAAGTCGCCGGTATACAGCAGGTCGTCGACGCGCACCATCGCGGAGCCGAACACATGGCCGGCGTCCCTCAGGACGACGCGGAAACCATTCACCTCAATCTCCTTGCCGTACGGAAGCGGCTGTCCGGTTCCGCCGCGGCGGACCTTCAGGACCGCGACGGTCTGCGGCGTCATGATCCCGCCGGACGTGAGGTGGTCCATGTGCCCGTGACTCACGATGCTGCCCGGCGTCTTCCGCGCGGGATCGAGGATGACCTCCTTCAACGCTTCCTGGACGAGGATGCCGCCTTCGTATCGGACGCGCATCACGATCGCCTCGTGAAGATGTATCGAGTCGGCACGCGGCGCTTCAGGCCGGTCCAGTATTTGCAACGTTCGCAGCGATACCCGAGGGTCACGGTCCCCCCGTAGACGGTCATGTTTCGCACTTTCTTCAGGCGGGCCCCGCAGACGGGACACTTGATGAGGGACCGCATCTCCTCCGTATCCCGACACCGGATCTCCAGGTCGACGAGGTCCGATTCGATTGCGAGGAGACGCAGTCGCGGCTCTCCGACGCGATACTTTTCGTCGCCTTTCAGATCTTTTTCGACGAGTTGCTTCAGCTTGCGCTGGGTGTCGACCATCGGCCGCGTGCTGAACACGCGGACGAGGGAATCCCGGATCCGATCGTCGCTCGGGATCCGGTA
>DASWGO010000204.1:0-3363 GCA_036393695.1 Thermoplasmata archaeon | reverse complement strand
GCAGGTCCGCGGCTCACGTCCGCTCGCTCGCCACGAACCGTTCGTCGAATCGCTTGTACTTCCAATAGGCCACCGACAACGCCCAAGCGACGACGAACAGGGCGATGATCGAGACCCCGATTGTCTCGAAGTTCAAGTCCGCGAGCGTATCCCAGAAGGGACCGCTCAACCCAAGCTGACCGCCGACCAGGGTGAGGATCTCGATGCCCCCGACTCCGAACGCGACCAGCACCGACACGATCGTGACCGTGAGGTTGTAGTAGACCTTGCGGATCGGATTGATGAGCGCCCAGCCGTACGCCGACCGCATGATGACGCCGTCCGTCGTGTCGACGAAGACCATCCCGCACGTGAACATCAGCGGCAAGATCAGGATCGTCCAGATCGGGATGGCGGACGACACGCCGACCCCCACGCTGATGGCGATCAGGGCGACCTCGGTCGCGGTATCGAACCCGAGTCCGAACAGGACGCCGACCGGGAAGATGTGCCACGGTTTCCGGATGACTCCGAAGAGCGGGCGGAACAGGCGGTTCAGGACGCCCCGCTTGTTCAGGAGCTCCTCCAGTTCGGCCGCGTTGAGCTTCTGATCCCCTTCCTTCAGTTCGACAAACACGCGGTAGATGCCCACGACGATCAGGACGTTGACCAAGCCAATGACGATCAGGAACGTGCCGGAGACCGCGAGCCCGATGATCGTGCCCGCGCTCTGGACCGCCGGGAGCTCGGCGACGACCACCCGCGTCGCGACGACCAGCGCGACGGTTAGGATGAAGACGATCGCCGAGTGGCCGAGGGAAAACCACGTGCCCACCGTGAACGGACGCTGCCCGTCCTGGAGCAGTTTCCGCGTCGTGTTGTCGATGGCCACGATATGATCCGCGTCCACCCCGTGACGCAGGCCGAACGCGTAGGCGACGAGCCCGAGACCCGCGAGGATGGGGGAGATCTGGCCGATGATGAAGGCCAGAATGAAACCGATCGCCGTGGTGCCGAGGATTAGCGCATACAATATCCCGATTCGGATCCGCTCGCTCCGAGAAACGCCGAACCCGGAAGCGGCGGTGTGGTCCGAGATGGCGGCGGAAGCGGTATGACGCACGTTTCAGAAGTAACACTCGTATCGCATTAAGAGTTTGCGGGCCACGCCCCGAATGGACCGTGTCCTTCTTGTGGCCGGGGGGTCTTGCGGGTCCCGAGGTCGACCATGCCCGTTGCCCGGATCGGCGTGTCTCTCGAAGGCCCACTCCTGAAAGCATTCGACCGACTCGTGCGGGACGGAGGGTACCGGAGCCGGTCGGAGGCCTTGCGGAACCTGATCCGAACGTCGCTCGCCCGTCGGAAGGTCGAGGCGGGAGGACGCGCGGTGGGGACGGTCACGTTCCTCTATCGACATGACGTCGGCATGGTCACACATCGCATCTTGCATGGCCAGCATGCGTTCCTCCGCTCGATCCGGGCGAGCGCGCATGCGCACCTGGGTGAGGAGACATGTTTGGAGGTCGTTATCATGGAGGGGAGCCCACAGGAGATCAAGAAACTCACCGACCGCCTCAAGGCGGTTCGGGGCGTGTTGTTTGCCGAGGCCGTCACGACCTCGCCCGACCTCCCTTGAGGTCATCCCAGGATCTTCTTCGCCTCGCGGACGGTCATCGGCCGGCCGTAAATGGGGGATCCCGGTTGCTGGCGCCGCCCGCCGTCTCGCAGCGACCCCGTGTCGATCGACGCAAATCCGATTTCGTCGATGAGCTTCGCCACCGTCGCCTTCGCGCCGGCATCGTCGCCCGCGATGAAGACGACGAGTCGCTCCTCCCGTGCAGGTCGGGAGCCGCTCGCCAAGGTGTTCCAACCCATCGTGTTGAACGCCTTCACGAGACGCGCAGCAGGCATCCGTTTCGCCACTTCCTCGCTCGACGTGCTGTCGCCGAGGTCCATGACGCGGCCGACGGCGCTGTAGGGATTCATCGCATCGATCACGATCTTCCCCGCAAAAGATTCCGCCGGGGGAAGCTCGTCCATCTTCCGGTACGGAAGGGAAAGGAGGACCGCCTCACCGAACTTGACGGCCTCGATGACCGACGTGGCCTTCGCGTTCGGACCGATCGAGGACGCCAGGGAAGCCAACGTGGCGGGTCCGCGCGAATTACTCACCGCGACCTGGTGCCCCGCCTTTGCGAAGAGCTTCGCGGCCGTGCCTCCGATGTGTCCCGCTCCCACGATTCCGATTCGCATTCCAGCATCACCCGAGCGGGCCGGCGAAGACGTTCGAGAGCTATGGATTTTCGGGTTGCGAATTAGATTTGCTTTGTCTACCGAAAACTAGAAGGCGCGGCCACGGATGCCCCGGAACCCTTCTAGGACAGACCAACGATGGCGACGCCCGAGCCTCCCCCGTCCAAGCCCCGCAGCCGTTTCGGCTTCTCCACCATCCCGCGAAAGGTCCGATGGATTGTCTTCTCGAACGCGTTCGGCGCGATCGGCTTCGGCTATCTTATCGTCTTCATCACGGCGTACTTCCCGGAGATCGGCGTCTCGTCGCAAGTCGTCGGCCTACTCCTCGGCGCGGTCGGGGTTTCAATGGTCGTGAGCGCGGCGCCGCTAGGAATCTACTCGGACCGCCGCGGACGGAAAGGTCTCTTGCTGATCGGGAGCGCGGTTCTGCCGCCGTCGATTTTGGTGTTCGCCTTCACGACGGATGTGAAATGGATGGTCCTCGCAGCCCTCGTCGCCGGCGTCGGCGAAGGCGCCTTCCTGTCGTCGTGGAACGCGATCATTGCGGACCAGACGACGGTCGAGCAACGGAACGCGGCGTTCGCACTGTCGTTCGTCCTGAACAACGTGTTCTCGGGCGTCGGATTTGCGTTGCCCCTCGCCTTCCCGTTCATTCAGGCGCAGACCGGACTCGGCAGCCAAACGATTCACGTCGCGGCGCTCGTCGTCACAGACGGACTCGGCTTCGTCATGCCGGTCGCCTTCTACTTCCTCCTGCGGGACTACCGCGAAGCAATACGGACCCGCGAGGCCCGTTCGAAGGGGATGGATTGGAAACCGCTTCTCAAGTTCTCGGGCATTAACGGCCTGATCGGCCTGGGCGCGGGCTTCTTCATCCCGCTCGTTCCAACGTGGCTGTTCCTGAAATTCGCGGTGCCGGACACCTGGAGCGGCCCACTCCTCGCCCTGTCCAACGTGACGATCGGCCTGGCCGCGACGGTGAGCGCGTCCCTCTCGAAGCGGTACGGCCCCGTCCGGGCCATCGTCATGGCCCAAGGGCTCTCGACCGTCTTCATGTTCAGCCTCGCGTTCGTGACGAACGCGATCGCCGCGGCGGGTCTCTACCTCGTCCGCGCGGCCCTGATGAACATG
>DASWGO010000203.1:0-3983 GCA_036393695.1 Thermoplasmata archaeon | reverse complement strand
CACGAGTGCCACAACGCTCCCGGCCCGCGCAAGGGCTGCCATCGGCACGATCCCTAACCCGTCCAACCTCCACGAGAGGTATTAGTACGCAACCCACCCGTTGAAACCGATTGTGTTCATTCGTAATCATGACGGCCTAGTCCCCGCGTCGATTTCGGCGGCGGCTGCGAGGCCCGCGGGAGATGACAGAAACCTAATGGCCGCGACGCCGCATGCCGAGCCATGGCCGCCCCGTTTGGCAAGCTCCTCTACCTCTACGTCGGCACCTCGGACTTCGATCGCGACGTGACGTACTACACGAACGTCCTCGGTGCGAAGGTGTTGTGGAATCATCACGCATTCGGCGCCAAAGTCGCTGCGCTTCGATTGTGCGAAGGGCCACAGTATCTACTGGCCGACCATCGGCCCGCGCCGTCGTGCCTGCCGCTGTTTGAAGTGAAAGACCTGAAGGCGAAAGCCAAGGAGCTCCGATCCCAAGGATGGAAATCCGAAGGTCGTTCATTCGAGGTTCCTCCCGGCCCGTGCCTTCTTTTCAAGGACCCGAGCGGGAACCAGCTCGCCCTCTTGCAGAATGTGCGCCCGAATGTAATGAGCGAAGGCTTTGAGGACTAGGACGGTTCTCAGGCTCTCGCCCTGAGGTGAGTGGATGCGGATGTTCGAGCACCCGAATGCGGCTCTCGTCGAGCGCTTGTACGCGGCGTTCGATGCGAAGGATGTCACCTCGCTCGGCAAGCTGATCGCGGAGGACGCGGTGTGGCACGTCCCCGGAACCAGCCCGGTCTCCGGGGACCATCGAGGCCAGGCGGCGATCTTCGCGTACTTTCAGAAACTCGCGGAGCTGACCGACGGGACGTTCCACGCGGAGCTCATCGACGTTCTCGCGAGCGACATGCATGCGGCCGCGTTGGCCGCCGCGAAAGGGACCCGGGGGGATCGCGTCTTCGATCAAACCTACCTTCTCTTCCTACGAATCGAAAACGACCGGATCGTCGAGGCGCGGTTGTTCAATGAGGACGAGGAAGCATTCCAGGCGTTCTGGTCCTAGGGATGCCATTCTCCCGGGGAGCTTCGATCGACACGTCTTTCGTCGCCGGCCTGACCTGTGACCGGCCCCGTCGGAACCCGCTCAACAAACCCCGCGGACGTCTTGTCGGTTTCCATGATTGCAGACTTGCAGAACGCGTACATCAACGCGGTGGAACGGGTGGGAGCGAGAACGGTCAACGTGAGCACGGCGGGGGCGGCGTACGGTCCTCCGTTCGGGAGACCATGGCCGCGTCGGGGCTTCGGTTCCGGAGTCCTCCTCGACGCCCAGGGCCACGTCCTCACGACGCATCACGTGATTGACGGAGCGGCCAAGGTGATTGTGACCTTCGCGGACGGTCGCGTCCTCAGCGGGGCGGTGGTCGGCGGAGACGACGAGACGGACATTGCGATCATCAAGGTCGACGGGAAAGATTTCCACGCGGCGGAGTTCGCGGACTCCGACCAGCTCAAGGTCGGCCAGCCCGTGCTGGCGATCGGGAATCCGCTCGGCCTTCCGGGCGGTCCGACGGTCACCTCCGGCGTGATCAGTTCGTTGCGGCGCAACCTGTCGTTCGGTCCGGGGGACGGCCTTCCCGTCATCCAGACGGATGCCGCGGTGAATCCGGGGAACAGCGGAGGTCCCCTGGTTGACTTGCAGGGACGGGTTGTGGCGATCAACACGGCGACGATTCCGTTCGCGGAAGGCATCGGGTTCGCGATTCCGATCAACGCGGCGCTCGGCGTCGCGCGCCAAATCCTCGAACACGGACACGTCCAGAGGCCCTGGCTCGGCGTCGCCGGCTACGATGTCGATCGCCGGGTCGCGGCGTACTACGGCATCACGAGCCGGCAAGGCGTGTTCCTCGCCGAGGTCTCGTCCGGATCTCCGGCGGAGGCCGCGGGTCTCCAGGTCGGCGACGTCCTCACGTCGCTCGGGGGCCGCGCCCTCAGCGGAGTCGCGGACCTCGTGGACGGACTCCGAGAGCGCGCGATCGGTGACACGATCGACATCCAGGCGGAACGTCGAGGCCAAGCGCTGCGCGTGAAAGCGAAGCTGGCGAGCCGGCCGTTCTGAGCGCAAACCTTCAAAACCGGTTCCACGATGAGCGGACCATGCGCCCGCTCCACCCGGAGATCTGCCCGCGGTGCGGCAAGCCGACGTGGAACTGGTACTACCTTTCGACCCGGATCTGGATCGAATGCGAGCATTGCGGTTTCAAGGACAGCGTGAGCAACACGCCGGTCAGTGGCGCGAACACGGACAGCTCGACGCGGAAAGTGCCGTCCTCACGGGCGTGAGTCGTCACCCGAGCGACGTCGAGCAACCATGAAATAGCGTCACGGCCGTGCCCCTGCGAAGCGATGGCGAGCGCGTTCCAGATCATGGGGGCCGAGTGGCTCGTATTCGCTCTCGGAATCTGCCTGATCGGCATCGTCGCCCTCGTCTTCGGCGCGCTGTGGATGTACCGCGACGCGCAAACCCGGCGCATGGACGCGACCGTTTGGGTCGTTCTCTTGGTCGTCGCCACGCTGCTTGCGGGAATCATCGGGTTCGTCATCGTCCTCGTGATCTATCTGGTCGTTCGTGAGAGCCATCCGATTGGCGGCGGCATGCCGATGGTCTACGGACCGTACGGTCCGCCCCCCGCGACGGTGATGCCGGCCGCATGTCCGGTGTGCGGACGCCCGATGACGTGGTATCCGCAGTACCAACGTTGGTATTGTCCGTCGTGCGGCGCGTATCGTTGAAATCGTCTCAGAGTCGGCGGAACGCAGCCGTCAGGGTTCGAACGGTGTGCGGCCGCCAGTAGAGGACGTCGAATAGGGCCGGATCGCCGTCCATCCTCAGGAATTGCTTGCGGATCATCGCGGTGCCGTACCAGTAGCAGAACGCGTACGAGGCCCAGGTGCGGTTGCGCGCATACCGGACGTCCCGCACCGCCTGCTTCCAGTCGACGAGGCCCGAGTGCATCGCGTACCGGAGGAGTTCGCGCCGCGGCTCGTCCCGGTGGACCATGAACGCGAGGTTCACCTCGGTCCCCCAGCGCAGCCGGTTCAGGGCGAGCGTCATGCGGTCTTCCGGCGTGTGGTCCCAGCCGAGGAACCACATGGCATTCTCCCCGATGCCCTCCTCGACGGGCCCCATCGGGCACGCCGCGAGGGAGACCGCGGCCTCCCGCGGGAAATCGCCGTGCAGGTACTCCCACTCCCGCGTCGCCTGGTGCACGTGATGGCCCGGGTACGCCTCGTGGGCGGCCATGTCGCGGAGGGCGGGCCACGTCCACCGCAAGTCGACGTTCAGCTTCACGGTGCTCTGGTAGTCCAGCGTGTACTCGCAGATGCCGGAGATCGACCGTCCGTGCGTCGCGACGAGACGGACCCGCTCCGTCTTCGGGAGTTTGAAGAGCTTTCGTCCATCGCGCCGGGCGAGTCCCAGATATCGCTCCATGGTCGGCAGGACGGCGTCCGGCGTGACCCGGTGTTCCCGCTCCCAAGTCTCGACCGCTGATCGAAGTCCGTCCTCCCGCCCCACGTGCAGGATGCGTCGGACCTCGCGGCGTAAGGAATCCAGCTCCGCTTCCGCGGCCGGCCGCGGTGGGAGATCGTAGAAGTCGCGCACCTGTCGCGGCAACGGAGGACCCGGACCGCGAACCTGCCGAATTAGGGCGCGGAGGGTCGGCAGGTGATCCTCGAGCCAGTCCCGTCGAAAGCCGCGCGGCTCTTTGCGAGTGAGGCGCCTCAGGCGCTCCAAGGCCTCCTCGATTTCCGCCCAGGTCGCTAAGGGCGCCAGCCGAACCGGATCGAGGTTCCATGGAGTGAGGCGCGTGCCGTCCCGCGCCCTCGATCGACGATCGAGCGCGGAAGCGAGGCGGAGGAACGCCCGGGCTGCATCATCCTCCACAGGCCGACGCGGCGGCACCTCGTCGGAAACGGGCCCCAGGGTCAAAACAGTTTCG
>DASWGO010000202.1:0-4759 GCA_036393695.1 Thermoplasmata archaeon | reverse complement strand
CAAGCCGAGGAGGAGTTGCCGCCGGAGGAGAACCTCTAGGTCCGAACGACCGGGGCGTCCGCCCCGGTCCCTTTCCTCTTTCCGTTTTTTGGATCCCTCGGTCCGGTCGGGGGAACGTACAAATATGCTGGCGACCGTTAGAAGTACCGGAGTCGGGGGTGAGTCGGGTTGGCGTCGCTGAGGCGATACCTGGTCCGTCGCGCGATTCAGGGTGTCATCACAATTTTCGTTGTGACCATCATCATTTTCCTCCTCTTCCAGGCGTTGCCCGGAGGGCCGCTCGCCGCGTACACGCAAGATCCGACCTGCCAGGCCGCCTGTCGGGCCCAGCTCCGGATTCAGTTTGGCCTCGATCAACCGTGGTACGTGCAGCTGTGGATCTTCCTCGGGAACATGTTCACGTTCAACTTCGGTCGCTCGTTCTCGGAAGGAAGGCCCGTGGCGCAGGTTCTCGCGCTCGCGTTGCCTCGGACCCTGTTCCTGTTCGGCGGCGCGTTGATTGCCGAGTACCTGGTCGGAATCGCGGTGGGCCGGTTCATCGCGTGGCATCGTGGCAAGACGGAGGGCCTCGCGATCGTCTCCAGCCTTTTCTTCTACAACATGCCTTCGTTTTGGATTGGACTCATTCTGCTGTGGGCGTTCGGGTTCGCTCTCCCGATCTTCCCGCTCAACGGATTCAGTGATCCGACCTGGACGAAGTCGCACTTCCCGTCCTTGGCCCCGGGTAGCTTCCTGTTCAACGCGGCGGACATCATCATGCACGGCGCGCTCCCCATGCTCGCCCTCGTCCTGATCAGCGCCGCCGGCACGATCCTCCTCATGCAGACCTCCATGTTGGAGGTCCTGGGAGAAGACTTCATCCTGACGGCGCGCGCGAAGGGCTTGTCTGCGCGAAAGGTCCGCAACCGCCACGTCGCTCGGAACGCTTACTTGCCGATCGTGACGACCTTGGCGATCAGCCTCGGCTTCGTCATCGGCGGAGCGATCATCCTCGAGCAAGTCTTCTCTTATTACGGGATGGGCTGGTACTTGCTTCAGTCGATCTTCAAGCAAGACAACATGCTCGCGGGAGCGATCTTGTACCTGATCTCCGTGTTGGTCATCCTAGGCAACATCGTCGCCGACATTTTGTACGGAGTGCTCGATCCGCGTGTCCGTCTCTGAGGTCGAGGCGCCCGTCGCGAGGTTCACCGGCTCCGTGATCCTGAAGCAACTCCGCTTCTTGTTCAAACGCTCCTGGGCCAGCTTACGCGAGAGCCGCCTCGGGATCGCGGGTTTTTCCGTTGTCCTCGTCTTCGCAACCATCGCGATTTTCGCGCCGTGGATTGCGCCGTACCCGAAGGCGTTCGAAGCGCCTGCATCGGACCGTTTCATCGTGAACTCGTACAATTTGACGCTCCCGACCGTCCCGGCCGGTTCGGCGTATGGCGTGCCGGTGATGGGACCCACGACTCCACTGTCGAGCGATCGGTCAGGGAGCATGTGGCTGATCAACTCCGCAGACTCCGGACTCATCCGGATGGACAACCTCCGGTACACGTTGGGAGTCAACGAGAGTCCGTTCCAAGCGGGGAACAAGTCGCTCTTCTTGGACGTCCACTCGGACTTCGGCTTCATCCCGTTGCTCGATGCGCCTCTGTCGAACGTCTACTACATCGTCCCGGGCAAGAACCTCAGCCTTCAGTTCGGTTCCGGCGTCGACAACGGCGCGCTGGCGTTCTTCTCCGGGCGGGACTTCGCCGCCGTCAATCCATTCACGAAGGCGAACATCACGCGCGACCGCCTCGACTTCAATCCCGTGTACACTGGCGAGGATCCTGCATCGTCGGGCAACCTCCTCGTTCAGCCGCTCGAGCGCTCCGTCACCGTCGGCAGCTTCCCTGTCCCCGTGGGGCCGTATCGGTACTTCTTCGCGTCGGACCTGAACCGCACGAACGTGTACGAGCTCACGTACGTCCATCAGGGCGATCCGACGGCCCCCTCCGGACACCTGTTGTTCCAGACGAACGTGAGCCTCAGCGCTCCCCCGTTCGTCTACTACAATCAGGAGCGGGTCACCAAGTGGGAGGCCTGGCGCGCGGGCGCCGGAGCGGCGGTCCTTCTGCCATTGACGAACCACACCCTCGAAGTCCTCAACATCACCGGCGTGCACCGGGCCTGGATCCCGCTGACCCTCGGCGGCGAGCCGGCGACCGTGCAGGGGCAGATCGGGTTCACCCGGTCCAGCTTCCCGATGCTGTTCTACCTTCCCGTGAAGTCCGCTTCGCATACAGGGATCGCATATCTCGACCTCAACGCGCTCTCCCTCGTTCCAACTCGCGAGTTCGCCCAGCTCGATTCTTCCTGGGAACCGATCGGGCTTCCGCTCAGCACCCGCGGCGAATCGGTGTACGCCGGATTCTATCAAGCCGCGAACGACACGACCTACCTCGTCGGCCTGAACCAGACCGGGGCGGTCATTCCGCAGTTCCAAGCGTACTTCCACGGTGCGGTCCGGGACTACTTCGAGGTCGACGCCCGCACGACCGTCTTCATTTACACCGCGGACCGTCAGATCGTGTCGATGGGGACGACGTTCTCGACCGGGGCGCTCGAGAAGCCGGCGTTCCTCGGTGTCATCCCTCCGTCGACCGTTCCGCACATGGTATACGCGGGTGCCTTCGGAGGCACCTTGATCGGAAGCGCGATCACACCGCAAGAAGTGAACGGCGCGTTCACGGATCCGGTCTCGCGGGAGACAAGGGTCTTCCAGCTCCTGGGGACGACGCGGGCGCCGCTGCCCCCGGGTGTCTATCCGTCCGGCAACCGATACCTCCTCGGGACGGACTTCATCGGCCACGACATCCTGACGTTGGTCTTCTATGGTACACAGGTCGCATTCCTCGTCGGACTGCTGGCGGCTCTTCTGGGAGTCGGCATCGGCACGATTGTCGGTCTCGTCGCGGGCTACAACGGCGGAATCGTCGACACGCTCCTGATGCGGCTCACGGACATCTTCCTCGTCCTCCCGTTCCTGCCCGTCGTGCTCATCCTGGATTCCATCCTTCGTCCGAGTATCTGGACGATCATCATGGTCCTCAGCTTGCTCGGATGGCCCGGGATCGCGCGGGTCATCCGGGCGCAGGTCCTCTCGCTGAAGGAGCGTCCGTTCGTGGACGCGGCCCGGGTCTCCGGCGCCTCGGATCTGCGTCTCATCTTCCTCCACATCGCGCCGAACGTGCTCCCGTTCAGCTTCCTGTACATGAGCCTCGCCGTCGCGGCCGCGATCATCACGGAGGCCGCCCTGAGTTTCCTCGGCCTCGGGGATGCGACCGTCGTCTCCTGGGGCGGGATCCTGTCGAACGTCCTCACCCAGGGCGGGGCCCTCGCGTACTGGTGGTGGCTCCTTCCGCCCGGGCTGTGCATCACCTTCCTGAGCCTCGGCTTCTACCTGCTCGGGCGCGGCTTCGACGAAATCATCAACCCGCGCCTGCGGAGGCGCTGAGCGTGCCCCTGGTCGCGGTCCGCGATCTGCGGGTCTATTTCAAGATCCGTCAGGGCTGGGTCCGCGCCGTCGACGGCGTGAACCTGTCGATCGATCGGGGCGAGACCGTCGGACTGGTCGGCGAGAGCGGCTGTGGGAAGACGACGCTCGCCTATGCGATCACCCAACTCCTCCCGTCCAACGCGCACATCCTCGGCGGTCAGGTGATCTGGGAACCCGATGGGAAACTGTTCCCGTACCGGGAGGAGTACTGGAAACTCGCCGGGGAGCGGATCGGCCGAGACGCCGCGACGCTCGAAGCCCAACTCGCCGCGATGCCCAAAGCGGATGGAGGGTCCGAGCCCGACGAGGCCCGCCAGGAAATCGAGGAACAACTGCAGCTGCTCCGACATCCGCTCAGCCTCACGTATCGGGCCTACCTGGAAACGGAGATCCGGGCGCTCGAGGAGAAGGCCGCCCAGCTCGAGGGGCAGGTGGAGCAGGGGAACCGCGGCGCCGCGCGACAGCTCACGCAAATCCAGGCGCGCCTGGCCGCCGCGCGCCAAGAAGGGGATCTCGTCGCGGTCACCCGACGGAAAGACGGGCGGTTGCGGGAGTATCACCCGAAGCTCTCCGCCGTCCGGTGGGCCCAGATCTCGATCGTGTTCCAGGGCGCGATGAACGCGCTCAACCCGGTGTACACCGTGGGCGACCAGATCGTCGAGGCGATTCAGACTCACGAGCCGATGAGCGACGACGAATCGCGGAGGCGCGTCGAGGAACTGTATCGGCTCGTTGGCATCCCGACAGACCGGATCGACAATTATCCCCACGAATACAGCGGCGGGATGAAGCAACGCGCGATGATCGCGATGGCCCTGGCCCTCGGGCCCCGCCTCGTGATCATGGACGAGCCGACGACCGCGTTGGACGTGATCACCGCGGCGAAGATCATGGACGAGATCCTCCGGCTCCAGGAGACGCTGAAGATGACCTTGATCATCATCTCGCACGACGTCTCCACGGTCGCGAAGGTCGCGGACCGGATCTGCGTGATGTACGCGGGCGAGATCATCGAGGAAGCCTCGTCGAGGAAGGTGTTCTCCCAGACGCTGCATCCGTACACGGAGGGGTTGCTCGGCGCCTTCCCGAGCGTCACCGGCGAGAAGAAGCGCATCGAATCGATCCCCGGCAGCCCACCGAGCCTCGTGAATCCGCCCAGCGGCTGTCGGTTCCATCCCCGTTGCAAATATGCGAAAGACATCTGCACGACGACCCCGCCCCCGTACGTCATGC
>DASWGO010000201.1:0-5593 GCA_036393695.1 Thermoplasmata archaeon | reverse complement strand
CGGAGCCAGCTCCGCATGAAGGTGAGCACGTGGTGCCGCCAATGTTCCTTGTCTTTCGCGGCCCACTTGGCGAGCGGCTTTTCGAACGCGCTGAGCCGGAAGAAGAAGTGCTTCGTCTCCTTCGGGATGGGCGTCGTTCCGTGGATCCTGCACTTCGGGTCCTTCAGCTCGAACGGATCCAGGAGATTCCCGCAGTTCTCGCATTGGTCGCCGCGAGCGCGGGGGAAGCCGCAGTGGGGGCACGTTCCCTCGACGTATCGATCCGGGAGGAACCGCTGGTCCGTTGTGCAAAAGGGGGAGACCATCACCGCCTCGTAGACGTGGCCTTTCTCCTTGAGTGCGAGGAAGATTTCTTGCACCCACGCCTTGTGATGCGGGTCCGCCGTGTTCCAGTAGAGATCATAGCGGACGCCGAGCTGCTCGATGTTCTTCACGTGCAGCGCGTGGTACCGCTCCGCGAGGACGTTCGGGGGCACCCCTTCCTCGTCGGCTCGGACCGTGACCGGGGTGCCGTGCATGTCGCTTCCGCCGACCATCAGGACCTCGTCCCCTTTCATCCGGTGGTACCGCGCGAAAATATCCGCGGGGATGAATGTCGAGACCGCATGGCCGAGATGTCGCGGACCGGACGCGTACGGCCAAGCGACGCAGATGAGGATCTTCGCCATTCGCGGCGGGTTCAAGAAGGGAGGCTCATTTAAACCATTCGCGGCCGGGGTCTTCCTCCCGTGGAGTGCGGACGGAACCGATCCTGATTATCACCGCCTGCAAGTCTTGGCGAATAGGTGATGGGAGAACACCGCGATGCGCCGGCGACCGAAGGGACGTGGTTCGACGGTGTTGCAGCAGCGCGCGCGCCAAGACCCGAACTCGCCGCGAGACTTCGACAAAGTCATCTCGAATTTCGGGACGATGCCGCGGATCCTCTGTTGGAAGTGCCGCAAGCTCACGCCGTTCGAACTCGATCGATGCGAGCACTGCGGCTCCGCGTTCGCCGGGAGCACCGGCGGCGTCTACGGAGGCGACCGCAAATCGCGGCCTCGCGCAACGTCGACGCCGAGGCAGTCATCCGCGCCGCCGAAGCGCACGCTCCTCGAGATCGTCGAGGATCTCCGCCACGTCAACGAAGGGACGACCTCCGTCCGCGGACGTCCGCGGGAGAAAGAGCTCTCCGTCCGCCTTTATCAATGCCCCACCTGCGGCCGGTTCGTCTCGGAGCAGTCCACGGAGTGCGTCTGCGGCGTGCGCTTCGCCCCGATGTCCGCCGTCACGTTCTCGTGTCCGGAATGCGGGTCCCGCGTCCCGTCGGATGTCGGTGCATGCCCGGTCTGCGCCGTAGGCTTCGGCCCGTCGGGCGGAGCCAGTGATTACGTGTATGCGTGCCCGCGGTGCGGGGTCCACGTGACCTCCGATGCGGTCCGCTGCTCCTGTGGCGCCTGGTTCGAGGACTGATTCTTCAGCGTATCAGTTCCGAGAACCGTCCAATAAGCCCTTTATCGTTCCACCGCGTCGATTCTTCCGACGACGGACCCACCCCCGTCGGAAGGAACCCAACCCACGATGAAACCGAAACGCCCCCGGATATCGAGCCGGAAGACATACTATCTGGTCCTCTGGTGGATGTCCCAGACGCCGTACGCGGCGATCTTCGAGAACCAAGTCGCCGCGGAGGCCGCGGCGAACGTGCGCAACGCCCTGATGGTCACGATGTCGGGCCGCGACGTCAAGGTGGACCAGGTCCAAGACTGGTACCGCCGCGACGAATCGGGCGCGCCGATGCCCGCGGAGTGGCGGGACCTCGTCGGGCAGATCCACGTCCCTTGGCTCGCGAAGCCGAAACCGTCGCTCTGACCGCCGGACCACGGCGGGCCGCACCGCCCCGCGTCCCGGCCGCCGAGCCAGTTCGGATCCCTCTCTATCAATTCGGATAGAGGGGAAGAAACGACTATAGGCTCAGAGCACAGGAACGGGCTCGTCCATGGCTTCTTCGCAAGGCCTCGTCGCGGAGTGCCCGACTTGCAAGGCCGTCGTTCCCATCGATGCCCCGGAGTGCCCTCAATGCGGGGAACTGTTCGAAACGGAAGCATCGGCCGGGACCACCGCATCGCCGCCCACCGCGAGCGCCGAGGATTCGACCAACGACGATGACGAGATCAAAGAGAAGACCGGATTCCGCGAAAAGTTCCTCTTCTACGCCGGCATCTTCCTGATCCTGCTCGGCGGACCTGGGATCGCCCTGGGGTCTTGGCTCCACGACGAGCTTCGGATCAGCGTCGGCGAGTTCACCGCGTTCGATGCCTTCGGTCCCTGGAACCGGCTCGTCACCGCGATCGGGCTCATCGTGCTGATCGTTGGCATCGTGTGCTTGATCCTGAGCCTCCGATTCTCTCGGCCGTCCGACGTCGAAAAGGACCTGAACGCCCTACGCCAATCGTGAGTCTCGCGGCGTTCGCTGGGGTCGACCCCTATATCATTATATACCGTGCAGCGGATGCGAAACGCGGCGGTGGCAGAGGGGCCACCACATGGGGTCGTGGATGGCGTATTCGGGGTCTGGCTTTCGACCTTCGAACGTCCCGGTGGAGGAGGGGAAGGTGTACGAGGCCAAGATCGAAGATATCGGACGGGAAGGCGACGGACTCGCGCGGATTGCGAACTTCGTGGTCTTCGTCCCGGGGACGAAGATCGGGGACGAGGTCAAGATCCGCATCACGAAGGTCCACCGACGCATGGCCTTCGGAGAAGTCGTCCGCGAATGATGGCGCGCCGGTGCGGGGGAGTCGGGGGGCGGCCGAGCGCGAGCTCGGGCGCGGCCCCGGAGCTTCGAAAACCGTAGAATAAGCTCCTTATAGGCGCCGGCCCCCATCGAGTTCAAAGGACGGGACTGTGCTTCGCTCACGGCAAGTTGTCCTTGCGGCCGCCGCGGCCGGCGCCGCCGCGCTCCTCATCGGTTCCACGCTGGCGGTGCTGACGCTCCGGCCCGCGGAGACCGACTCGGACGGAGATGGCATCCCTGATTCGGTCGAGGCGGCGACCCAGCGGAACGTCGTCGCGGCATCGGCCGGGGATGAGTTCTCGATCGTGAGCCGCCTGGCGAGCGCCCCGTTCTCGGATCAGTTCCAGGTGTCGTACGAAGCGGGGACGTTCTTCGTCTCCTATCAGCGGGCCCGCGGAAGCGACAGCTCGTACCAGCTCGAGTTGAGGAACCTCGTCGAATGGGTGGACCGCAACGGGAACAAGCGGATCGATCCGGGCGAGACCGTCGGCGTCGGGACTACGTTGGGGACCACCGCGTTCGCCAACGCCCCTGTCACGAAGACCCAGGTGGAGAGCGCCGATGGCGGGCTCGTCACCGAGTTGTCGATCCGCAGCACGACCGTGAACATGACCTTGAACGTCACGGTGGCCGAACGGTTCATTCGGCTGTCCAACCACCGAGTCCTGACTCCCATGGAGGTCAAGCTCGACCTGACGGTCGATCGAGTGACCGTCTCGCCCGGGGCCAGCCTGGGCCTCGACGTGCGCATCAACACGACGAAGCGCCTCGAGTACGGCAACCGGAGTTGGGATGACGTGAACGAGTTCGCCGAGGGCGAGGCCGGCATCAATGTGACCGGAGGGCCTGCGGCGGGCCCGGCGACCGTGTTCTTCTCGTGGTCCAAATCGGCCGTCGCGGACGGCCTCGAGATTCCCGTAAGCTACTCGAACTTCTCGACCGGGGATCCGAATTCCTACGAGGTGTACCTGGCGTACCCACTGACCGGGGCCCGATCCCCCGTGACGCTCGTCCACGATCCGGTCCTCGGCGTCGACAGCGCGGCGTACAAAGGGGTCGTTTCGCGTCCGCCCGAGCTCCAAGGAGACCTCGTCCTCTATGCCGGGTCCCTCATCGCCGCGGTGTTCCTCGTCGCACTCACACTCATCGTCGCAGATCGCCGCCGCAAGAAACGCGAAGAGTAAGGCCGGAATCCTTAACACCCGGGTCCTTTACGGTGGGGGGGCGGTCCCCATGGTGGCCATCGAGAACGTTCTCCTCGCGGCCGAATCGGTCTTCGCGCTCGTGCTCACGGTGATTGCCGTCCTCGCGCTCCGGCGGGCGAAGGACATGCACCTCGCATACCTGGCCGCAGCCTTCGGCGTCTTTTTCTTGAAGGCCCTCGTGCTGACGATCTCCTTGTTCGCGCTCTCTCTTCCCGCTGGACAGATCTTCCTCCTGTCCGGCTCGCTCGACCTCGTGATCCTCGCCCTGTTCTACGGGTTCACTCTGCGGCGCTGAGCGCCGCGTGGTCTCATGGACCGGGAGATCCTGGCCGTCAAGACCCGGAAGGACCTGTATGACTTCGTCCGCAAGAATCCGGGTTTCCATCTTCGTGAACTATCGCGAGCCCTGAACCTGTCGATTACCCTCGCGGATTACCATCTCCGATTCCTCGAGAAGCACGAGCTGATCATGTCCGCGATGGACGGAGAGTACAAGCGCTTTTATCCGCGATCGACGCCGGGTCAGGCGGAGGTCCGGGCCGCCCTCACGGAGGCGGAGAAACAGATCCTCGCGTTCCTGCGGCAGCCGGTGCCTCTGAAGGTGATTGATTTCCTCATGGAACGGGAGGGGGCGACGCATAAGGAGATCCTCGAGCAAGTGCCCGTCTCGCCGTCCACGCTCTCGCATCACCTGAAGAAGATGCAAGCCGCGGGGCTCATCGAACATGCCGACCGGACCGAGCGCCAGTACCGCGTCGTCAACCCGAAGTCCGTCGCGCGCCTCATGACCGCGTACGAACTGGCGACGCCGGACCAAGTTGACACGTTCATTCGCGTGTGGGGCGAGTTCCGCCTGTGACGCGATCTCAGAGGATCCGCAGGAGTTCCGCCGCGACCCACTCGACGAACTCCTGGTCCGTCGGAGTGAAGGCGTTCAGCTGGTCCGAGTCGATGTCGATCTCCGCGATCGCGGCGCCGTCTCGGAGGATTGGCACGACCATTTCCGCCCGCGTGTTGATGAAGCACTGCAGGTACCGCGGGTCGTCGTTCACATCCGGCACGATGACCGTCGCCTTGTCCGTCACCGCCGCCCCGCAGATACCTTCGCCAATCGGGATCCGCAGGTGCAAGGTCGCGCTGGGTCCGGACCAGGAGGCGAGGACGAGCTCCGAGCCGTCCACGCTGTAGATCCCGACCCACGTGTAGTGCGGGATCTTCCGCAGCTCCCGGCACACGAAGTCCGTGATCGGCTTGCGTTGGCTTCCGGAGTGGATGATCTTCTCAAGGCGAGCGGCGACCTCGTCGTAACTGACCTTGCCCTTCTCGCCAGCCATGACTTCGCCGAACTTCCCGACTCCCTTCACGTGACGCGCCTCTCCATCGAACGGTCGGGGCCGCCATAAGCCTTGCGGAATTTCGTGCCGAACGATTCACGACTCGTCCCGGTTCCTTCCCGAAACAATGATGAAGCGGTTCCAAGCCTTCTCCGAACCGAATGATGAAATGTTCAAATATCACTGGCTTCTAGGAAAGATTACAAGCATCCCTCCACAACGGGCCGTTCCCTGGTTTTCTTGAAACGGCGAACGGCCTACCCTTTTTTTCTTTCGCT
>DASWGO010000200.1:0-4773 GCA_036393695.1 Thermoplasmata archaeon | reverse complement strand
CGGAACGACGCCCATCCCGAAGGAGACGAAGCACTTCTTCTTCCGGCTCAGCGCGTTCGAAAAGCCGCTCGCCAAGTGGGCCGCGAAAGACAAGGAACATTGGCGGCACCACGTGCTCACCTTCATGCGGAGCTGGCTCCGGGAGGGTTTGAAGGACCGGCCGATCACCCGCGACCTGGACTGGGGCATCGAGGTACCCGTCCCGGGCTACGAGACGAAGCGGATCTATGTCTGGTTCGAGGCCGTGATGGGATATCTGACCGCGACGAGAGAATCGTACCGCCGCCGCAACCAGCCGGATGGATGGAAGGACTTCTGGTACGACCCCGAGGCGCGCCACTACTATTTCGTCGGGAAAGACAACATCGTGTTCCACACGATCATCTGGCCCGCGATCCTCCTCGGATACGACGCCAAACTCGACCTGCCGTACGACGTGACGGCCACGCAATACCTGAACTTCTCCGGTGAGAAGATGAGCGCGGGCCGCGGGAAGGGCGTGTGGCTCTCCGACCTCCTCGAGCGGTTCGATCCGGACCAGCTCCGATACTACGGCGTCGCGACGATGCCGGAGACCAAGGACACGGACTTCGAGTGGGAGGATTTCGCCCAGCGTAACAACAGCGAGCTCCTCGCCGTCTACGGGAACTTCGTCCACCGCGCGTTGACTTTCGCGGACAAGAACTTCGACCATGCCGTCCCGGCCGCGGACTTCCTCGATGCCGCGGACAAGAAGATGATCCGCGCGATGGAGCAGCAGTGGAACAAGGTGGGCCAGAACCTGGAGTACGTTCACCTGAAGGACGCGATGAAGGAGGCGATCCAGCTCGCGCGCCTGGGAAATCAGTACTTCGACCAGAAGGCGCCGTGGGAACTCATCAAGAAGGATCGCGTGGCCTGCGGGACCGTGCTCCACGTCGCCTTGCGGGTCGGCCGATCCCTGGCGATCATCATGGCTCCGTTCCTCCCGTTCAGCTCCTCCCGTCTCTGGCGGGCGCTCGGATATGACACGGACGTCCATGCGCAGACGTGGGATGAGACCCTCGAGGACGTGCCCGCCGGCCAAGCGCTGCGCGTCGGCAAGCCGCTGTTCACCAAGATCGATCTCAGCGAGGCGAAGGAGACATCCGCGGACCGCCTCGATCTCCGGGTCGCTCAAATCGCGGATGTCCAGGAGCATCCGAACGCAGACAACCTGTACGTCCTCCAGGTGGACATCGGAGGGGAGAGACGACAAATCGTCGCGGGCATCCGAAAGAATTACTCCATCGACCAACTTCGCGGTCGGAAAATCGTCGTCCTCGTGAACTTGGAGCCGGCCAGGCTCCGGGGAATCGAGAGCCGGGGAATGCTCTTGGCGGGGGAAGACAAAGCGGACGTCGGCCTCGTGCGACCACCGGACGCCGCGCCGGTGGGATCGCAGGTCCTCGGGGTGCGAGGGGCGCCGGTCCTGCCCTTCTCCGAATTCCAGAAGTACAAGCTCCAGGTCGGCCCCGATGGAACCGTCCTCTTCCTCGGTCGGGAGGGGGAAACACGGATCCGCCTCGCGGTGGACGGCACTCCGCTCAAAGTCGACAAGGGCATGAAAGAAGGCACGTGGGTGCACTAGGCATCAGTGGACGCCCGCGATGACCGCCACGGCAATCGCCTGTGCGCGGAGGCCGAATCCGAGTGCGAGCTCCCGTTCGATGTCGCGGAACTCCGGGTCCATCATCTCGAACCGGACGCCGCCCCATGTGATCTTGCCGACCGCGACCGGTTCGCTGCCGCGGAAGAGGGTCACTCGATTGCCGAGCATCGACCCGACGCGGTAGATGCGCCCCCGCCATGGGAACGTCATGTTGCGCCATCGGAATCGAATCTCCAACGAGCCGGACGGGGACTGAATCGTGAGTCGGTCCCGCCAGCCATCGTACTGCACACGGCCGACCCCACGGCGAGCTCCGGCGACGAGGCGCCACCCATGCCGGCCCCGGCGAACCGCGATTTCTCGGCCGCCGACGAGCAGTCGGTCTCGCAGGATGCCGAGCTTCGACTCGACGATCCCGGTCTCGACATCCAGGCCCGGCCGCATAAACGCTCGCGGGGATCCCCGTGCGCAAGCCTTTAAGCGAAGGGGCCACCGTGCGGCCCCCTTCATGCTCCTCGACCTCCACAACCACACCCGGTACTCTCCCGATTCCCGGGTCGATCCTGCGGCGCTCGTGGGCGTCGCCCGAAAGATGCGTCTTGCCGGCATCGCGATCACAGATCACAATTCCGTGGGCGGGATCGCGGTCGCGGAGGCCGCGGCAGACCACGACTTCCTCGTGATCCCGGCGATCGAGGTCTCGACGAGATCCGGCCATGTCCTCGGGTACGGAGTCCGCGAGATCATCCCCCGGAATCTCTCGGTATCGGAGACCGCGGAACGGATCCTCGCATTGGGCGGCGTCCCCGTTGCGGCCCACCCGTTCCGGTTCTGGTCCGGGCTCGGCCCCACCGCGGTTGCAGAGGCCCGGTTCCCGGCATATGAGACGTGCAACGGCCGGACGCTGCGACGGGGCAACGTCCGCGCGCGAGCGTTGGCCCGCGAACGGAAGCTCGGCGAGACGGGAGGCAGCGATAGCCATTTTCTCGATGAGGTCGCAAAGGCAGTGACCGAGGTCGACGCCGGCGCGTTGCGCGTGGACGACGTACTTCAGCTCCTCTCCCAGGGCCGGACATCGGCGCGTGGGACGGATCGCGGAGCCGCCGCGACCGTCCGATACGTGTCGAAGGCCGTGAGCGAGTGGATCCTCCGCGGGATGCGAAGGATCTAGGTCACAGATGTTCTTCGATCCGCGGGATGTACTTCTCGACCACGTTCTTCGTCTTCTGTGGATCGGCGGAAGGGGGAAGGCGCATCACGAGCAGGGCCTTGCGGCCCGCGTGGACGATGAGGTATTTGTTCGACTTGGAATGGATCACGACGGACTCGAGCGAATCCTTCGCTTCATCGGTGATGGTCATCGCAGAGCCGACCAGGACCGCGAACATCGACCCGAAGGTATCCACATGGACGCCGCGGGGAAAGCTGCCCCCGAGATACGTTCCCGCCCGGGAAACGAGCATCGCTTCTTGCACACCCTCGTTCTGCTCGATTTCGTGGAGAAGGGACTCGAGGGCGGTCGTGTCGACCATGGCGTGTGCTCCAGGCCGGCCGACATGGAACGGGTGCGGGATTAAACCTTTCCGGCGTGAGTCTCAAGGGGAAAATCGTCAGATCCCTCGGAGCAGCTCGTGCATCGCGAGGGCCACGTCGACGGCCTCCGCGCCCTTCTCGACTCGGGCCATCGCCTGTTCGTCGGTCATCCCCGGACCCGTGATGCCGAGACCGACCGGCTTGTGCGTCGCCCGCTCGATGTCGAGGAGGGCCTTCGGCACCGCGGCCATCAGCGCCTCGTCGTGGAGGGTCTCCCCCTTGATCACCGCGCCGATCGCGACGGCCGCATCAATGTCGGCGCGTTCCAAGAGCCGCTGGACCGCGAGGGGAATCTCGAATACGCCCGGCACGCGGACGACGGACGTTACGCGGATGTCGCGTTCGTCCGCCCGCGCAAGGGCTTTCTTCACCATGAGGTCGGTGACCTCGCGGTTGAACTCCGCGGCGACGATCGCGAGCCTCACGTCCGCGTCACCTTGAGTGGTCCTGCGTCGGCGAATCCCTCCCGCTGACCCGTCCCCGCCCGCGCCTGGATCGCGGCCGGCCGGAACAAGAGGTCGTACGCGTTCGCCGCGTGTTCGCGCGTCCGCCGGTCGAACAGGCCCGCGAGCTCGGCCTCGTCCGCGGCCTCTTCTTCGTGCACCATGACCCCGAGGATATGCCTGCCAATCTGGGCCTGCACCGCTTGGAGACCGAAGTCCGCCGCGAGGGCGCAGTCCTTGTCCACGGGCTGCCGTCCGACCATCCCGAGCGCCAACACGAGATCGCACCCTCGGTCGAACAGGATCCGTGCGCCCGCGGCGAGATCCTTGATGCCGGGAACCGTGTACCGCTCGATGGTGAAGCCCTCCCCCTGCTTTCGCAGTTCGTCGATCGCGGCGGAAGCCATATCGTACCGCGAGAAGGACGTGTCGACGATCCCGATCCGTTTCAGGCGTTTCGCTTTCGGCCCGCGGGTTTTCGCTTGCGAGGCCGAGGCGGCGGGTCCGCGGCGTGACGCGGGTCCCCGCGTTCGACTTTGTCGAGTCGTTCTTGGAGCGCGAGCCATTCCGCCACCTTCCTCACGATCTTCCTCGTGCCGACGAGATCCCCTTCGAACTTCGGGAGCCGGAGGACTTTCGTCGCGAGCCCGCGCTTGCGGCACTCCGCGAGGATCCGTTCCTCGCTGTGGACCTGATCGTACCCGATCGCGATGATGTCCGGACGGATCTCATCGAGGATGTCGTAGATGTTACCTTCGTGCCCCAGGACGGCCCGGTCGACCGGCTTGAGCGCTTCGACCATCTGGAACCGGGCCGCCTCCGGCATGATCGGTTCGTGCTTGAACTTCCGAGCCGTGCTGTCCCTGGCGACGACGACCCAGAGTTCGTCGCCGAGCGCTCGGGCCTCGCGGAGGAAATACACATGACCGGGATGGAGGAGATCGAAGACCCCCGTCGCCATTACACGGACCACGAACGCCACGCTCGGACGATGTCCTGCCCTTCCAGGAAGACGAGATTCCTCGCCCGAGCATATGCCTTTGCATCCTGCTTCGAGAGAGCTCGTCCGTCGTCCGCCATCATTTCGCAGATGGTCGCCGTGGGCGC